>JAICEH010000098.1 GCA_025924275.1 Gemmatimonadales bacterium
CGGAGCCGCTCACCGAGGGCGTGGCCACCAGCTCCGCGAGGAGCCGGTGCTCAGTCGGCGAGGTCGACGCCAAGGTAGGTCGCCTTCTCCTTGCGGCCCACGATCATCGTCCCCGACCCCGCCCCGGTGAACACCTCCATCAGGATCGCGTCCGGCTCCCGTCCGTCCACGATGTGGGTCCGCTCCACCCCGCTCGTGGCGGCCCTGATGCACGCCTCGACCTTGGGGCGCATCCCCCCCGCGATCGCCCCGTTCCGGATGAGCTCCGCCAGGTCGTCGGGGTCGGCGAAGGCCACCAGCGTGGTCGGGTCCTCCCGGTTCCGCAGGACCCCGGGCGCGCCGGTGAGGAAGATCAGTTTCTGGGCGTGGAGGGCCACGGCCAGGCGTTCCGCCACGGTGTCGGCGTTCACGTTGTAGACCCGTCCCCGGTCGTCCGCCGCCAGGCTCGCCACCACCGGCATGAAGCGGGCGTCGAGCAGTGCCGTGAGCACCCGGGGCTCCACCCGCTCCACGTCCCCGACCCAGCCGAAGTCCACCGTCCGGGTGGCACCGTCGTCGTCCACCATCTGCACCGGCGGCCGCTTCCGGACCGTCACCAGGTCCCCGTCGATGCCGGTGAGCCCCACCGCCTGGGCCTCGTGCCAGTTGAGGGTGGCCACCAGGTCGGTGTTGAGCTCCCCGGCGTAGACCATCTTGGCCACCGAGAGCGCGTGCTCGTCGGTGACCCGGCGGCCCGCCACGATGGTGGGGTCCACGCCGAGGCGCCGGCTGAGCGCGGTGGCCTGGGGACCGCCGCCGTGCACCACCACGACGCGGATGCCCAGCGACGACAGGAGCGCGAGCTGGGCGGCCACCTGGTCGCGGCCGTCGGGGTCGGCGAGCACCTCGCCGCCGAGCTTGACCACGAAGACGCGGTCGCGGTAGGCGCGCACGTAGCGGAGCGCACCCTTGAGGCCGGCCACGCCGCGGGAGGGATCGAGGTTCATGGGGTCACGAGTCGCGAGTCGCGAGACGGCGTCACGCCGCCCCGAGCAGGGTGAGGAGCAGGGCGCGCTGGACGTGGAGCCGGTTCTCCGCCTCGTCCACGACGGCGGACTGGGGCGAGTCGAGCACCGCGTCGTCGATCTCCACGTTGCGGCGCACGGGAAGGCAGTGGAGCACCACCCCCCGGTCCATCGCGCCGAGCCGGGCCGCGGTCATCCGCCAGTCGCGATGCGGCGCCCGGCGGGCCAGGTCGGCCTCGGGATTCCCGAACAGGTCGAGCGCCCCCCAGCTCTTGGGGTAGACCGCGGCCGCCCCCTGGAGCGCGTCGTCGAGGTCGTCGGTGACCGCCACGGATCCGCCCGTGGCCGCCGCGAGGCCGCGCACGGCCGCGAGGTCGTCGGGATCGAGGTCGTAGCCGGGGGGCCGGGCGATCACCACGTCCATGCCGTTCCGGGCCGCGGCGAGCGCGGCGCTGGCCGGGACCGCGGTGGGGAGCTGCTTCGGGTGCCAGGCCCAGGAGAGGACGAACCGGCGGCCCCGCGGGTCGCCCAGCCGCTCCCGCAGGGTGAGCGCGTCGGCCAGCTCCTGGCACGGGTGGCGGCGGGCCGACTCGAGGTTCACCACGGGCTTGCCGCAGTACGCCGCGAAGTCCCGGATGATCGCGTCGCGGCGCGCGGTGGCCCAGTCGCCGCCCCGCGGAAAGCTCCGGAGCCCGATCACGTCGGCGTAGCGGCCCAGGACCGGCGCCGCCTCCGCGATGTGCTCGACGGTGGCGCCGTCCATCACGACGCCCTTCTCGGTCTCCCAGGCCCAGCTGCCCTTGCCCGGCTCGAGCACGATCGCGTGGCCGCCGTGCAGGAACATCGCCGCCTCCATCGAGGCGCGGGTGCGGAGCGACGGGTCGAGGAACACCGCGGCGAGGAGCTTCCCCTCGAGCCCGCCCCGCACCTCGCCCCGCTTCACCCGGGCGGCGAGGCCGAGGAGGTCCTCGACCTCTCCCAGTCCCCATTCCTCCAGGGCGATCAGGTCGCGCTTGGTCACAGCACCTCCGCGAGACCGGCGAGGAGCAGGTCCGCCTCCGCCTCGGAGAAGGTGAGCGGCGGGAGCAGCCGGAGCACGTTGGGGTCGGTGCTGGTGCCGGTCAGGATCCGCTTGCCGAAGAGCGCCCGCTGCACCTCCGCGGCCGGCCGGTCGAGCACCAGGCCAAGGAGGAGGCCGAGCCCCTGGACCCGGAGCCCGAGGCGGCGGGCGCCGTCGGCCAGCCGGGCGCCCACCCGGGTGGCGTTGGCCAGCAGCCCCTCGCCGGCGATGACGTCGAGGGTGGCGAGGGCGGCGGCGCACGGCACCGGCCCGCCGCCGAAGGTGCTTCCGAGGTCCCCGATCCCGACGCCCGCGGTCACCGCGGGGCTCGCCACCACGGCACCGATCGGGAGGCCGGAGGCGAGGCCCTTGGCGAAGGTGAGGATGTCGGGGGTGACGCCGAGCGCCTCCGCGGCGGTGAAGGCGCCGGTGCGGCCCACGCCGCACTGCACCTCGTCGTACACCAGGACCGCGCCCGCGGCGTCACACGCCTCGCGTGCCGCCCGCAGGAAGCCCGGCGGGCACGCCCGCGCGCCCGCCATGCCCTGCACCGGCTCGAGGAGCACGGCGGCCACCGACTCGTCCACCACGCGGCGCATCGCGGCGGCGTCGCCGAACGGCACCTTCACCGAGAGGGGAAAGCCGGCGCGGATCGCCGCGGCGGCGTACTTCTCCCCGTCGCAGCAGGCCGCGGTGGCCACGGTGCGGCCGTGCCAGCCGCCGCCGACCGAGACCACCACCTGCCGGCCGGTGTGCCGGCGCGCCAGGTGGAGCGCATTCTCGTTGGCCTCCGCACCGGAGTTGCAGAAGAACACCCGCTCGAGCGGTGGGGGGCAGAGCTCGGCGAGGCGGTCGGCGAGCCGCTCGCGGTTGGGATGGGGCACCGCAGTGGAGTAGAAGAGGAGCCGCGCGGCCTGCCCCGCGATGGCCGCGACCACCCGCGGGTGCGAGTGCCCGGTGGCGGACACTGCGTGGCCCCCGTACGCGTCGAGCCACCGCTCGCCCGACTCGTCCACCAGCCACGACCCCGACCCGGTGGCGGGCCGGACCGGCATCTGGGAGTAGACCGGCAGGAGGTGCGGTGTGGCGGAGACGGTGGTCACGAGTCGCGAGTCACGGGTCGGGGGTCGAAGGTCGTCATACCGGGAAGAGCCCGCCGCCCTGGAGGCCGGCGGTCTCGGGGAGCCCGAGGGCGAGGTTCATCGCCTGCACCGCCTGGCCACCGGCACCCTTCACCAGGTTGTCGAGGGCCACGAGCACCTCCGCCTCGAGGCGGTCGGGGCCGTTCACGACGCCGACGAGCACCGCGTTGGTGCCCACCACGTGGGTGAGCTCCGGCGGTGCAGCGCCGATCCGCACGAAGGGCCGGCCGGCGTACGCCGCGCGGTAGGCCTCGAGCGCGTCCACCGGCCGGGTGAACCGGACGTGGGCGGTGAGGTGGATGCCCCGGACGAAGGGGCCCGAGTGGGTGAGGAGCCGGGGCTCGCCGCTCCCGCCCCACTGCCGCCAGCGCTCCAGCACCTCGGCCTCGTGCCGGTGCGCCAGCGGGCTGTAGGCGAACACGTTGTGCGCCCTCGCCGGATGGTGCGTGGCCGGGCGCGGCGTCACCCCCGCGCCGCTCGAGCCGGTGATGGCGAAGAGCGCCGGCGGGACGGCGAGCGGCAGGCCGGCGAGCGGATGGAGCGCCAGCGCCGCCGCGGTGGCGAAGCACCCCGGCGCGGCGAGCGCCGTGCTCCCGCGGAGGGACGACCCGAGCAGGTCGGCCAGCGCGTAGGTGAACCGGTTCACCAGCGCCGGCGCCGCGTGCGGTCCGTAGTACCGCTCGTAGAGCGCCAGGTCGTGCAGCCGGAAGTCGGCCGCCAGGTCGGCCACCAGCCCCGGCCCCGCGTCCAGCACCGCGCCCGCCACGCGGGACGACTCGCCGTGCTCCAGGCTCAGGAACACGACGTCCCGCCCCCGCGCGGCCTCCGCCGGCTCCAGGCCGGCGAAGCGGGCGTCCGTCACCCAGGCGAGCTGCGGATGCACCTCGCCCACGGGCTTCCCCGCCTGGCTCCGGCTCGTGGCGAGGACCTCGGAGATGTCGGGATGCCCGAGCAGGAGGCGCAGGAGCTCGCCGCCGGCGTAGCCCGCGGCCCCGATCACGGCGGCCCGCATCAGGCCGCCGAGCCCGCGGTGGCGGGCCGCCAGCGCGCCACCGCCTCCCGCACCACCCGGACCAGTTCCTCCGGGCTCCGCCGCGCGTTGACGGCCGGGAGGCCCAGCTCCGCCGCGACGTAGCTCCGGCCGACGTCGTTGTCGGTCGCGGGGCCGGTGATCACCGTGATCGGGAGGTGGAACTGCCGGTCGAAGAGCTGCTGGGCGCCCCAGCAGCCCACCGGATCGGGGGCAGCCATGACGAACGCCGCGCCGAGGCCCATCAGGCCCGGGTCGAGGAGGATGTCCTGCACCCCGTACTCGCCGAGGATCCCGTCCCCCAGCTCCGCCACGATCACGTCGGGCCGGTCGGTCCGGGAGGCGGCGATCCGGTTGAGGAGCCCGCGGGCGACGGCCACCGTCATCCCGGCGTGGGTGCTCGCGGCGCCCGCGTCATTGAAGGTCAGGGCCTGCACCGCGCCCGCGTCCCGCATCGCGAGCGTATCCCGCATCAGCGAGACGCCGGTGAGCTTGGCCGCGGCCACGCGCAGCCCGCCGCGGGAGAGCCCGCGCACCAGCTCCGTGGCCGCGACCGTCTTCCCGGCGTTCATGCAGGTGCCGGCCACGTAGACCACCGGGATCGGGCAGTCCAGCTCGCCGGCGGGCGGGATGGCGTGATCCCGGATGTGGGCCGGACGGCCGACCCGGTCGCCCAGGGCCGGGAAGGAGAGCACGGCGCCGAGGACCTCGGCCCGGAACGGGGGGCCCACGTCCGGGTTCACCGAGGTGCACCGGCCGAGGATGCCGCCGAGGTTGAGGACCTCGATGGTGTCGCCGGGCGCGATGGTGCTGGGCACCTCGCCGGCGTAGCCGCGCAGCGCCCGCCGGCTGCCGAGGGTGCCGGCGAGCACGTCGCCGGCGCGGAGCGGCACCATCCGGCCGGTCGGGTCCTCGACGGTGTTGTAGGTCGCCTTGTCCTCGAGGATCCGGACGGCGAGGACGTAGCCCTCCTCCGCCACGATCTCCGGCCCGACGATCGCGTCGGGCGAGACCTGGGCGTTCCGGGTCGAGCTGGCGATCCGGTCGATCCGGACGCGGGTGGTCACCACCATGCCTCGTGCTCCTTACGGTTCACCGCGGAGAACGCGGAGATTCGCGGAGCGCCGCGGAGTTGGTGGGGATGGGCCCCACCGTTCACCTCCGCGGGCCACCGCGTGCTCCGCGGTGAGAGTCCCTAGCGCTCCGTCTCCCCCGCCCGGCCGTGGAGCAGGGCCGGGATCGCCGCGATCCGGGCGAAGCCCCTGGCTTCGTCCCCGGTCCACAGCAGGTTCTCCTCGCCGTAGGTGGCCACCCGCGGGTCCATCAGCGAGAATGGGCTCCGCACCCCCACGACGAGCGAGCGCCCCGCCGCGAGCCGCGTGCGGGTCTCCCCCGTCACCCGCCGCTGCGAGCTCGCCACGAAGGCCTCGATGTCGCGGAGCGCGGGGTCGAAATACTGCCCCTCGTGGAGGCGGTCCCCGTAGAACGCCCCGAGCTGGTCCTTCCAGTAGCCCTGCCAGCGGGTGAGCACCAGCTTCTCCAGCTCGCGGTGGGCCGCGATGAGGAGCAGGGCCGCGCCCGCCTCGAAGCCGATCCGCCCCTTGATGCCCAGGGCGGTCTCGCCCACGTGGATGCCGCGGCCGAAGCCGTAGGCCTCGGCCAGGTCGCCGAGCCGGCGCACCAGGTCGGGGCCCTCCAGCCGCTCGCCGTCGAGGCTCACCGGCAGGCCCTCGTCCCAGCCGATCACGATCTCGGTCGGCGCCGGGGCGTCGGCCGGCGGCTCCGCCAGCTCGTCCGGCGGCCCCGCCCACGGGTCGTGGGTCCAGCCGCCGCCCCAGGTGGTGCCCCAGAGGCCGCGGTTGATCGAGTAGGTGCCCGCCCGCGGCGGCACCGGCAGTCCCCGCGCCTCGAGGTACGCGATGGCCTGCTCGCGGCGGACCCGTTCCTCACGGATGGGGGTCACCACCTCGAGGTCGGGGGCCAGCACCCGGATGGCCGCGTCGAAGCGCACCTGGTCGTTGCCCGCGCCGGTGGAGCCGTGCGCCACCGCCAGGGCGCCCACCTGGCGGGCCACGTCGATCACCGAGATGGCCTGCTGGGTGCGCTCGGCCGCGACGCTGAGGGGGTAGACGCCCCCGCGGAGCACGTTGGCCTGGATGAGGAAGCGGACGAACCGGTCGAACACCTGCGCCCGCGCGTCCACGTGGTGGTGGTGCACCGCGCCCACCGCCGTGGCCTGCGCGCGAATGGCGTCCGCCTCCGCCGTGGTGCTGCCGCCGGTGTCCACGTAGCAGGTGTGGACCGCCCACCCGGCCTCGGCGAGCCGGGGCACGCAGTAGGAGGTGTCGAGCCCGCCGGAGAAGGCGAGCACCAGGGGCCTGGGTTCTTGCATAGTGAATAAATATGCAGGTCCCGGGCCCCGAGCGCAACCCGCCTTCAGGTGCCGGGCGGCGCCAGGGCGTAGGCCCTGCGGGCGCCCCGCACCGCCGCCTCGTACGCCGGCCCCTCCACCACGGCGCGAAGCCGGGCGCTCACCGGGATCACCATCAGCCGCGGCTCCCACCGCACCACCTCGCCGTCCTCGGCCCGGACCTCCCCCGCATCGAGCAGCCGGCTCGCCTCCGCCAGCGGCCGGTTCCCGAAGAGCTCGTGGAGCGCGCGCAGGTGAGCCTCGGCCGCCGGCTCGAGGAACCGCAGCACCTTGCTGCCCAGGGCGGCCATGTAGTAGTGGGCCGGCGCGAAGGCGATGCCGTCGAGCCCGAGTTCCTCGCAGAGCAGGATCAGGAACGCCGCCGCCTCGCGCAGCAGCCCGAGTCCCGGATGGGTCTGGCCCGGGAGCGGCGGCCGGTTGGGGGTGAACCGCCGCCGGGGGTCCTGGAGCAGGAGCCACTCGACGTAGAGCATCTCGAAGCCCGGCACGGCGCGGCCGCTTCGCCGCGCCGCCAGCTCGACCAGGACCGCGGCGCCGGGCTCCGGCGACGCGAGGATGCGCACGATGTCGGCGCCGGCCGAGTTCACCCCCAGCGTGATCACCGGGTGCGCGTACCCCCGGTCGCGCAGCTGGTCGAGGATGCCGAGGCGGTCGAGCAGGCGCTCCATGCCCTGCCGCGAGAAGTGCCCGAGGAAGGGCCGCCGGGACGGCGCCGCACCGAGCCCGAGGAGATCCTCTTCGGTGAGGCCCCAGTCGTCGGGCCCGCCGCTCTCCGCCTCGAGCGCGCCCTCGGGGAGCGCGGCACGGGCCCGGCGGAAGCGCCGGAGCACCAGCTCCGCGTCGTCCGGCGGCTCCACCGCGCGACCGCTCAGCAGCCAGGCGAGGAAGCGCGCGGTGTAGCGCCAGCTCCCCGCGCCGTACCCGCCGGCCAGCACCGTGGCGATGGCCGCGTGGGGCGCGTGCCGGCGGACGGCCTCGATCACGAAGCGATCCCGCGCCAGCATCCCGTCGGCCGTGATCCGCCAGTCGCCCAGCCGGTCGTCCAGCGCCGAGTCGGTGCCC
>JAICEH010000099.1 GCA_025924275.1 Gemmatimonadales bacterium
GCCCTCCGGGATACCGCGTCCGCCGCGCGGATCGCGGCCCGGCTCCAGGACCAGGACCCGAACGTGCGGGTCCAGGCCGCGATGTCGCTTGGCGAACTGCGGGTCCCGGGTTCGGTGCCGCCGCTGGAGCAGGCGCTCGGCGAACGGGAGCGCTGGGCGCTCCGGCGGGAGGCGCTCGTGGCGCTCGCCCGGATCGACACCGGGGCCTTCGCCCGGGCGGCTGGCCGCTGGACGACGAGCCCGGACTGGCGGCTGCGTCGGGCGGCGGCCCAGGCCTGGTCGGTCGCCGCCCCGGGCGGGTCGGCTCTCGAGGCCCTGGCCGGTGATCCCGACCCGCGGGTGCGCGCCTCCGCGCTGCAGGGACTCACGGCCCCCGGCACGCCGCCCTCGGCCGTGGCGGTGGACGCCGCGCGCCGGGCGCTCGCCCACCCCGATTTCGCCGTCCGCGCCGCGGCGGCCGGGGTCCTCCGCGCACGGGGCGCGCCCGAGGATGTCCCCTCGCTGGTGGCGGCGCTGCGCGCCGCGGAACGGGACTCGTCCGCCGACGCCGCCCTGGCCGCCCTCGCCGCGCTCAAGGCCATCGCCGACTCCGGGGGCGGCGCGCCGGTGGTGGATGCCGTCTCCGCCGGGGTGCCCGGCGTCGACTCCTACCTGCTGCGGGCGTGGGCCGAGACCAACTGGCCGGCGCTCGCGGCCGAGTGGGGCCCATCGCGGCCGATCCGCACCGGCCGCACGCTGGAGGACTACCGGGGCATCGTGCGGAACTACCTGACGGGCCCGGCGGCCAACACGCCCCCGCGGGTGCGCATCGAGACCTCGGAGCGGGGCACGCTCGAGGTCGAGCTCTTCGCCTCGGAGGCCCCGGTCACCGTCGCGAACTTCCTCCGGCTGGTGGACCAGCACTACTTCGACGGCGGCACCTGGCACCGCGTCGTGCCCAACTTCGTGGCCCAGGACGGCGACCCCCGCGGCGACGGGGAGGGCGGACCCGGCTGGGTGATCCGGGACGAGATCAACCGCCGCCGGTACGCCACGAGCGGGATCCTCGGCATGGCCCTCTCCGGGCCCGACACCGGGGGCAGCCAGTGGTTCCTCACGCACGGTCCCGCGCCCCACCTCGATGGGACCTACACCGTGTTCGGCCGGGTCGTGGGCAACCGGTCGCCGCTCGCCCGGATCACCCAGGGCGACCTGATCCGCTCCATTCGCCGATGACGCGGGCCGGCGCGGGGCTCCTCCTGTTCGCCGCCCTCCTGGGCGATGCGCCGGAGGCCGCCGCGCAGTTCTTCCCCTTCGGCGCGAACAAGGTCCAGTACCGCACCCTCGACTGGCAGGTCGCCCGCGGCGACCACGTGGACCTGTACTTCTACCCGGCGGAGTCCGGGCTGGTGCCGATGGCGCTCACCGCCGCCGAGGCCGGCTACGACACGCTGGCGCTCCGCTTCGGGCACGAGGTGCCGACCCGGATCCCCCTCATCCTCTACGCCTCGCACCGCGACTTCGAGCAGACCAACGTCCTGCCCTTCCGCCCCCCCGAGGGAATCCTCGGCGCGACCGACTTCCTCAAGCGACGCGTCGTCATGCCCTACCGGGGGAGCATGAGCGAGTTCCTCGCCACCCTGCGACACGAGCTGGTGCACGTCTTCCAGCTGAGCGTCGCGGGCGAGTCCTTCCACAAGGGCGCACGCTCGGTGGCCTCGCGCTTCCCGCTCTGGTGGACCGAGGGGCTCGCCGAGTACTGGTCGGCCGGCGAGGACCCCCGGGACGAGATGATCCTGCGGGACCTCGTGCTCTCGGGAAACCTCCCGCGGCTGCAGGATCTCAATCCCTACGGGAGCGGGCTGGAGTACAGCCTGGGCGGGCGGGTGCTCCGGTGGCTCGGCACCACCTACGGCGACTGGCGCATCGCCGCGATGCAGCGGGACCTCTGGACCTTCGATTCGTTCGACCAGGCGCTCCGGGCGATCTACGGCCGGTCGCTCGAGGACCTCGACCGCGAATTCAGCCTGGCGATCAAGCGCGAGTACTTCCCCGTCGCCCAGGTCCGCGAGCCGCTGCCGCTGGTGGGCCGCCGGGTCGCGGACCGCGCCATCGAGCCGGTCCTGGTGCCTGACGGGGAGGACGGGGGCACCCTCTACTATGTCTCCCCCGCGCGCGGGTACGTGACCATCTACCGGCGCGAGCTGGACGGGGAGGCCCGGGAGCTCGTGGTCTCGGGGCGCACGCCCGAGTACGAGTCCATCCATCCGTTCGAGTCGCGCTTCGACGTCAGCCGGAAGGGCCTGCTGCTCTTCTCCTCCCAGCGGGAGGACCGCGACGCGCTGATGGTGCTCGACATCGGGCGCCGTCGCATCGTCGGCCGGTACAGCTTTCCGGAGCTGGCCGGCATCCGCTCGCCGGCGTGGGGACCCGACGGAACCGTCCTGCTGAGCGGGCTCGGCGAGGACGGCCTCTCCGACCTCTATCGCGTCCACCTCCCGGACGGGCGGCTCGAGCGGCTCACGAACGACCACTACCAGGACCTGGATCCGACGGCGTCGCCCGATGGGACGCGCCTCGCCTTCGCCTCCGACCGCACCGCCGGCGGCGACCGCGGGGCGGTGAACCTCTTCCTCCTCGACCTCGCCACCGGCCGCATCCGCCAGCTCACCGCGGGGCCCTGGCAGGACGACTCCCCCGTGTGGGGAACGGACGGCCGGATCTGGTACACCTCGAGCCGGGACGGCGTGCTCAATGCCTTCTCGGTCGATACCCTGGGGCAGGGGCGGCGCGAGACCGCGGCGTGGACCGGGCTCCTCGACGTGCACCCGGTGCCCGGGCGGAATGCCGTCACCGCGAGCGGGTTCGACAACTTCACCCTGAACGCCTGGCTGCTGCCGCTCGACACCGTGGCGCGCCGGGACTCCTTCGCGCTCGAGGCGGCACCGCCGCACAGCGCCTGGAGCCTCCCCGGACTCGAGGAGACCGCCCAGGAGCCCCTCGAGGGGGAGCCGTACCGCAAGCGCCTCACGGTGGACTTCCTGGCGGGCGAGGGCGCCGTGGTGCCCGGCTACGGCGGGGGGGCCTCGTTCGGGATGCTGATGAGCGACCTGCTGGGCGACCACCTGGCGGGCCTCTCGGTGTTCACCTGGCAGGCGGATGACCTCGGGAGCTTCATCGAGAATCTCTCCGCCACGGGCGTCTACCTGAACCAGTCACGCCGGGTGAACTGGGCGGTCGGCGCCTTCCGCATCAGCCAGCAGAACTTCGAGGGCGAACAGGTGGTGGCCTACCAGGAGAAGTCGTTCGGGGTGCTCGGGCAGCTGCGGTATCCCCTCAACCGGTTCCAGCGCGTCGAGGGGTCCATGGTGGTCGAGCGATCCGACCGCATCGACTTCACCCTGCCGGTGGACGAACCCCGCCGCGTGGGGGTCATCGTCTCCCACTTCCTGAGCTACGTGAAGGACAACTCGCTCTGGACGACCGCGGGACCCATCGATGGCACCCGCATGGCCCTCACCGGCGGAATCGGCAACGACTTCACCAACGCGCGATTCGACTACTGGGTGCTCCGGGGCGACCTCCGGCACTACTTCCGCCTCGGCCTCCGCAGCGCCTACGCCGTGCGGGCCTTCGGCTTTGCGTCCGGCGGCGACCGGCCGCGTCGCACCAATCTCGGCGGCAGCCTGGGACTGCGGGGCTACCCGCTCTATGGCTACATTGTCGGGACCAGGGCCTGGATGTTCAACCAGGAGCTCCGCTTCCCGCTCTTCCGCCACGTCACCTTCGGCACGGCGATCGGCGACCTCCGGTTCCCGGAGAACCAGGCGGCACTCTTCCTCGACCTCGGCCAGGCCGGCCTGCCGTATGAGGCCCAACGGGCCGTCCTGGGGTCCTTCGGCCTGGGCTTCCGCTGGCCGCTCGGTCCGCTGGCGGTCGTCCGGATGGATCTGGGATGGCGCTTCTCCTCCGATTCCTACCGGGGCTATGCGCTCAGCTCCGACGACCAGCGGCCCTTCTTCCTCAGCTTCTTCCTCGGCTACAACTACTAAATGCTGATGTGGCAAGGGTTTTCGCTTGACCGGCGCGCCCTCGCGCCGTATCTTGCCGCGGTGGTGTCGGGGTGCACCCCGAACCCGGGACCCCTGGTGCCGGTGGACGCAGCACCGGTCGACCGCACGGCCGTCGCCGCCTGGACGGCCGTGACGACGCCCGCGGCCGCTGAGGTCCACCGGTTCAAGTGGCTGTACCGCGACGGCCGGCAGAGCGCTGGCGGGCGCGGGAGCGCCCGAGTGGCGGCCCCGGACTCGGTGCGGGTGGACGCGCGGGGCCCCCTGGGGCAGGGGCGGTCGAGCGGGGTGGTGGTGGGCGACTCGATTCTCTGGGCCGAGCCCGAGGACAACCTCATCGAGGCCGCGCCCAACGTGGCCCTGATGTGGGCGATGTTCGGGGTCGCTCGCGAGCCCGAGGCGGGGGCCGTGCTGCTCGGGCTCGAGCGGCCGGGATTCACCGCCTGGCGCATCGTCGACGGACCCGACACCCTCGAGTACGTCCGGGAGCCGGATCGGCGGCGCCTCCGGGCCGAGCTCCGGCGGGGCGGTGAAGTGGTCGGCCGCACCGAGGCGACGCGTGACGAGGCCGGGCGGCTCAAGTCGGCGCGCCTCACCGTGCCCGGGGTGCCGGCCCGGCTCGACCTGACCTTTCTCTCGACCGAGACGCCGAGTGAGCCCTTCGCGGCGGACGTCTGGCTGCCTGATCGCCCTTAGCCTGCTGGTGGGCCCCGGCTGCGCCTACGGCTTCGCCGGTGGCGGCTTTCCGCCGGATGTCTCGACCGTGGCCGTCCTGCCGTTCGACAACCTGACCTCCGAGCCCACGCTCACGCAGGAGGTGCTCGAGGCGGTGCGGGACGCCGTGGAGAGCCGGCTCGGCCTCCGGGCCGCCGGAGAGGGGTCGGCCGACGCGGTGGTGCGCGGGCGGATCACGCGGTACGAGCCGGACCTGCCGGTGGCCTACACCGGGAACGAGCAGAACCAGGTGACGGTCACCCGTCGGATGGTGCAGCTTGCGGTGTCGGTCGAGATCGTGGACCAGCGCAGCGGGCGCACGCTGTGGCAGCGCCCGTCGCTCACCGTGGACGGCGACTACGACCCGGGCAACGAGGCCGAGGGACGTCGCCGGGCGCTCGAGAAGCTCACGACGGACATCGTGGACGGAGCCCAGTCCCAATGGTGATCCCTCGCCTCGACCGCCGCGGCAGCAGCACGCGGGGGTGCCTCTTCTCCCTGCTCGTGTTCGTCGCGGCCCTGTATTACGGCGTCAACATCGGCGAGCCGTTCTACCGGTACTACCAGTACCGGGACGCGATGCGCTCCGCGGCCCGGTTCGCGCCGACCCTGTCGGACGACGTGCTGGGCCGCCGCATCCTGGCCAAGGCCGACGAGTTGAACCTGCCCCCGGCGGCCCACCGCCTGCAGATCCGACGCCTCGACGCGCCACGGCGTGTCGTCATCTCCGCGGAGTACGAGGAGCGTGTCGAGCTACCGTTCTTCAATCACACCTTCGTCTTCCGGCCCCGCGCGGAAGAACCGCTCTAGCCGCCGCGGGCTCCTCCTCGCCGTCCTCCTGGTGGTTGCCCCCGCGCCCCTCTGGGCCGGCGCCGCGGCCGCCGAGGGGCACGACGTGGCGCACCTGCTGCTCGTGCTGGCCGGGATGCTGGTCGGGGCGAAGCTGCTGGGCGACCTCGCCGAGCGGATCGGCCAGCCCGCCGTACTGGGGGAGCTGCTGGCGGGCGTCCTCCTCGGCCCGTCGGCCCTGGGGCTCCTCCCCGGCGGGGGATTCGACGCCGAGTTCATCCGGGTCCTGGGCGAGATCGGGGTCATCCTCCTCCTGTTCGAGATCGGGCTCGAAACCGACCTGCGCGAGATGTTCCGCGTGGGCCCGACCTCCCTCGGCGTGGCCGCGGTGGGGGTGGTGCTGCCCTTCGTGCTGGGATTCGCGTACTGGGCCTACGGTCCCCACGTGCCGTCGGGCGGCGGGGACCTGCACCTCGCCGCGATCTTCATCGGCGCCACCCTCACCGCCACCTCCGTCGGCATCACCGCCCGCGTGCTGGGCGACCTTGGGCAGCTGGGCAGCAAGGAGTCCCGGATCATCATCGGGGCGGCCGTCATCGACGACGTGCTCGGCCTCGTGATCCTGACGGTGGTCTCCGGCCTCGCGGCGGGTGCCGGGCTGACCCTCCTGGGCGTGGCGAAGACCTTCGCGGTAGCGGTCGGATTCCTGGTGGCCGCGGTGATGATCGGCCGCTTCCTGGCGCCGCAGCTGTTCAACGTCATCGACCGGATGCGGGTCCGGCACGTCCTGCTGGTCTTCGCCATCGCCTTCGCGCTCGGCCTGTCGGCGCTCGCGGCGGTGGCCGGCTCGGCGATGATCATCGGCGCCTTCGCGGCCGGACTTGTCCTGTCGGGCACCAACCAGTTCGACACCATCGAGGAGCGGGTCAAGCCCGTGGCCGGGGTCTTCACCCCGTTCTTCTTCGTGAGCGTGGGCGGGAACCTCGACCTGGGTCTCCTGAACCCTTCGCGGCCCGGAGCCACGACCATCCTCACGATCGCCGCGGTCCTTACCCTGCTCGGGATCGTGGGCAAGGTGGCCGCCGGGTGGGCCGCGCCGTGGGACCGCTTCCGCCGTCTCGTGGTCGGGGTTGGCATGGTGCCGCGGGGCGAGGTCGGCCTCATCTTCGCCGAGATCGGCCGTCGTTCCGGCGTGCTGTCGAACGAAGTCTTCGGCGCGGTGCTCCTGACCGTGATGGCCACCACCTTCGTGGCGCCTCCCGCCCTCAAGGCGCTGTTCGCACGGGGCCGTCCCGCGCGCGAGGAGGGGCCGTGAGCTGGACCGCCGGGAAGGTGCGCTCCCTCCCCGAGGCCCGCGCGTGGCGCGAGGCCCAGCCGGGCGCCGTCGTGTTCACCAACGGGGTCTTCGACCTGCTCCACCCGGGGCACGTCGAGCTGCTCGAGGCGGCCCGAGCCGAGGGCGGGGCCCTCGTCGTGGGCGTGAACAGCGATGCCAGCGCCCGGCGCCTCGCCAAGGGGCCGGGCCGGCCGGTGGCCACGGAATCGGCGCGCGCGCGGGTGCTCGCGGCGCTTGCCGCGGTCGACTGCGTGGTGCTCTTCGAGGAGGACACCCCGCTCGCCCTCATCGAGGCCCTCCGGCCCGACGTCCTGGTGAAGGGGGCCGACTACGCCCGCGAGGCGATCGTCGGGGCCGACTTCGTCGAGGGACGCGGTGGCCGCGTGGTGCGCATTCCCCTGGTACCCGAGCAGTCCTCCTCCCGACTCGTGGAGCGTGTCCGTGGCACGTCCTGACGGCCGCGGTGCCGCGGCCCTTCGCCCCGTGGCGCTCGAGCGCGGCGCCAATCCCTACGCCGAGGGCTCCTGCCTGATCCGGATGGGCGGGACGCTGGTCCACTGCACCGCGTCGGTCGAGGCGGGCGTGCCGGGCTGGCGCAAGGGCTCGGGCGAGGGGTGGGTCACGGCGGAATACGCGATGCTGCCGCGCGCCACCACCGAGCGCACCGGCCGGGAGCGGAATGGCGCCGGCGGCCGGACCCAGGAGATCCAGCGGCTGATCGGGCGCGCCCTCCGCGCCTCGATGGCGACGATGGCGTTCGGCGAGCACACCATCC
>JAICEH010000100.1 GCA_025924275.1 Gemmatimonadales bacterium
CCTGCGGGCGGCGGAGGGCCGGGGGCTACTGGGCCGGGTTGCTCGCGATGGTGATCGTGAACCGGAGGGCTGGCAGGTCGAAGCTCGTACTGGCGACCGAGAGCGTTGGATCGCCGGTCCCGAAGACCAGGGCCGCATCGAACCCGAGCGAGCCGGAGAGGTCTCCCTCCAGGAAGCTGCAGTCGACGTCCTCGTCGCCGATCGTCGTGCTGCAGTCTCCGCTTGAGCCGGAGAACGCCGCATCCGACCAGGTGAAGGTGCCGGCGGTCCCCTCGTAGGCGCTGCCGGTGGCGTCCTCGTAGTACGTCACCTCTGCGTCGCCGTCGACGGCCACGGCGGCCGATCCGGAGGCGGGCGGTGCGCTCGGGCCCTCCTCGGCGGCGACCGCGATGAGGAACTCGTCCACGGTGCCGCCGACGGGATCGATCCCCGTCCAGGCGAAGATCCCCGTGGCCACGGTCGGCGGCAGCGGGTCACCCCCGACGGTCATCGTGATCACCGCCTGGAATCCGACCGCGTCGTAGTCCCCGCCGATGCGGCGCAGGGCCGACTGCAGGTTGGCGTTGCGGACGCCCGGCAGGGCGAACGTGACCGTGCCGTGCTCGCGGATCTCGGCGAGGGCCAGCGCGACCACCGGCGCGGTCTCGGGGTCCAGGGCGCCACTGGCCGTGATCGCGGCGGCCAGCGTCGCTGCCTCGGCCTGGCTGAGTGACCCGGTCTCGTTCGGGTCCGGACCGGCCGGGTCGTCGTCGTCATCGCAGGCGACCGCGAGGGCGAGCAGCATGAGGGGGATGCGGAGCAACCTGGCGCGATTCGACATATGCCCTCCCACGGTGGGGGTTCGCGGAGGGTTCGTGCGCCGGCCCGGTTCCCCGGAGCCGGCAGGAACCCGTGGGCGGGATATACCCGCCGGGGCAGGGGGGCGCCAGCGGGCCGGCTCGCCCCCCCCGGCTCAGACCGTGGCGCGGGTCCGGTCCATCGTGCCGCGCGCCGCCAGCGCCGACTGGGCTGCAGCGAGGCGCGCGATGGGCACCCGGAAGGGCGAGCAGGAGACGTAGTTCATCCCCAGCCGGTCGCAGAACGCCACGGACGCCGGTTCCCCCCCGTGCTCGCCGCAGATGCCGATCTTGAGGTCCTGGCGAGTGCGGCGCCCGAGCTCGCAGCCCATCTCCACCAGCTTCCCGACCCCGGCCTGGTCCAGGACCTGGAACGGGTCGTCGTCGATGATCCCCTCCTGCAGGTAGATCGGGAGGAACCGCCCGGCATCATCCCGCGAGAGCCCCCAGGTGGTCTGCGTCAGGTCGTTGGTCCCGAAGGAGAAGAACTGGGCCTCGCGCGCGATCTCGTCGGCGGTGAGCGCCGCGCGGGGGAGCTCGATCATCGTCCCCAGGAGGTAGGGCACCGTGATCTGCCGTTCGCGGAACACCTCCTCCGCGACCTGCCGGATGACGAGCGCCTGCTTGCGGAACTCGACGACGGTCGCGGTGAGCGGGATCATCACTTCCGGCTGCACGCGGCCCTTGCGCTCCGCCACGGCGCACGCCGCCTCGAAGATGGCGCGCGCCTGCATGGCCGTGATCTCGGGGTGGACGATGCCCAGCCGGCAGCCCCGCAGGCCGAGCATCGGGTTCACCTCGGCCATGGCGTGGACCGCGTGGCGGATCTCCGCGGGGTCCCGCCCGGTTTCCTCGGCGAACGCCCGGAGCTCCTCCTCGTCCCGGGGGAGGAACTCGTGCAGCGGCGGGTCGAGGAGGCGGATCGTGACCGGGAACCCCTCCATCGCGCGGAAGATGGCCTCGAAGTCCGCGCGCTGCATCGGGAGCAGCCGGCCCAGCGCCTTCTCGCGACCGGCGGTGTCGCGGGCGAGGATCATCTCCCGCATCACCGAGAGCCGTCCGCCCTCGAAGAACATGTGCTCCGTGCGGCAGAGCCCGATGCCCTCCGCGCCGAAGTCCCGGCCCCGGTGGGCGTCGGCGGGGGTGTCGGCATTCACCCGGACCCGCAGCGAGCGCATCCGGTCGGCCCATCCCATCAGCCTGGTGAACTGGGCCGAGAGCTCCGGGGGCTTGAGGCCGGCGCGGCCGGCGAAGACCCGGCCGGTGGCGCCGTCCACGGTGATCCACTCCCCCTCGCGGACGGTGCGGCCGTTCACCGCGAAGGTGCCGGCGGCTTCGTCGACCGTGAGGGCCTGGGCGCCCGCCACGCACGGCTTGCCCATCCCGCGCGCCACCACCGCCGCGTGGGAGGTCATCCCGCCCCGCGCGGTGAGGATCGCCTTCGCGACCACCATCCCGTGGAAGTCCTCCGGGCTGGTCTCCCGCCGCACCAGGATGACGGCCTCGCCCTTGACGCCGAGCGCCTCGGCCCGGTCGGCCTCGAAGACGACGGCGCCCGAGGCGGCGCCGGGCGATGCCGGCAGCCCCGTGGTGAGCAGGTCGAGCTCGGCCGCGGCATCGATGGTCGGGTGGAGGAGCTGGTTCAGGTCGTTGGGCGGGACCCGGGCGATGGCCTCCTCCTCGCTGATGAGCCCCTCCTCCACCATCTCGACGGCACAGCGCACCGCGGCGTGGCCCGACCGCTGGCCCCGCCGGGTCTGCAGCATGTAGAGCCGCCCCCGTTCGATGGTGAACTCCATGTCCTGGATGTCCCGGAAGTGGCGCTCCAGGGTCCGGGCCATCCGGTCGAGCTCGGCGTAGGCCTCCGGCATGCTCGCCCGCAGGTCGTCCACCGGGTGGGGGGTGCGGATGCCGGAGACGACGTCCTCGCCCTGGGCGTTGAGGAGGTACTCGCCGTAGAGCCGCCGCTCCCCGGTCGAGGGGTCGCGGGTGAAGGCCACGCCGGTGCCGGAATCCTCGCCGAGGTTCCCGAAGACCATCGCGACGATGTTGACGGCCGTGCCCATCGCGTCCGGGATGCCGTGCAGCTTGCGGTAGTCCATGGCCCGCCGGGTGTTCCAGCTCTCGAAGACGGCCGCGATGGCGCCCCACAGCTGGTCGACCGGGTCGTGCGGGAAGGGCTTGCCGGTCTCCGCCTCCGCCAACCGCTTGAAGTCGTGCACCACCCCCTGGAGCGCCTCCAGCGGCAGGTCGATGTCGCGCGCCGCCCCGGCGCGGTGCTTGGCCGCGTCGAGCAGGTCCTCGAACGGGCGCTTGGGGAGGTCGAAGACCACCGTGGAGTACATCTGGACGAAGCGGCGGTAGCTGTCCCAGGAGAAGGCGGGGTTGCCGCTCAGCCGGGCGAGCCCCTCCACGGTATCGTCGTTGAGCCCGAGGTTGAGGATCGTCTCCATCATCCCCGGCATGGACACGGCGGCGCCGGAGCGGACCGAGACCAGCAGGGGGTGGTCCCGCCCGCCGAAGGCCTTGCCGGTGGCCGCCTCCAGCCGCTGGAGCGCCGCATCGACCTCGTGGCGGAGCCGTGGCGGGAAGGAGCCGCCCCGCAGGTAGGCAATGCAGAGGGTGGAGGGAATGGTGAAGCCGGGCGGGACGCTGATGCCGAGGTTCGTCATCTCGGCCAGGCCGGCGCCCTTGCCACCGAGCACGTCCTTCATCGCGGCGGAGCCGTCCGCGCGCCCCTGGCCGAAGAAGTAGACGAGCGGCGCGGGCGAGCTGCTCATGCGGGGGCCTCCGCGAGCGGGGCGGTGCGCAGCCGCCGCGCGATGTCGTCGGTTTCGGGGGTCGGATAGGCGCCGGAGAAGCAGGCGTGGCACCAGGCGTTGCGCGGGCCAGCGGCGCGGAGCATGCCCTCGAGGCCGAGGTAGCCAAGACTGTCCACGCCCAGGTAGGTGCGGATCTCCTCCACCGAATGGGTGGCGGCGATCAGCTCCTGGCGCGTCGGGGTGTCGATCCCGTAGTGGCAGGGCCCCGTGATCGGCGGGGACCCGAGGCGCAGGTGGACCTCGCGGGCGCCCGCTGCCCGGATCATCTGCACCAGGCCCTTGCTGGTGGTGCCGCGCACCAGGGAGTCGTCCACCACCACGACGGCCTTGCCGGCGATCACCTCGCGCACCGGGTTGAACTTGATCTTCACCTTCGCCACCCGGAGCGCCTGGGTGGGGTTGATGAAGGTGCGCCCGACGTAGTGGTTGCGGATGAGCCCGTGCTCCAGCTTGATGCCGGACACGTCGGCGAAGCCGAGCGCCATTGCGTTCGCGCTGTCCGGCACCGAGAAGACCACGTCCGCGCCCGGCGCCGGGTGCTCGCGCGCCAGCTCGCGGCCCAGCTCCCGCCGCACCCGGTCCACGCTCTCGCCGAAGACGGTGCTGTCGGGCCGGGCGAAGTAGACCAGCTCGAAGACGCAGCGGCTCACCGGCCGGCGGCCGAGCGGCGCCAGCGGCTCCACCCGGCCGTCCACCAGCCGGACGAAGTCGCCGGGCTGGAGCTCCCGGAGCACCGTGGCGCCCACCAGGTCGAGCGCGCAGGTCTCCGAGGTCACCACCACGCCCCCGCCGAGCTGGCCCAGCACCAGCGGGCGGAAGCCCCGGCCGTCCACCGCGGCGTAGACTTCCCGGCCGACCGAGAGGACGATGCTGTACGCGCCCTCGACCGCCTCGAGCGCCTCCCGGATCTGGCCCTCGGGCGTGGGCTGCTTGGAGCGGGCGATCAAGTGGATCAGCACTTCGGAGTCGCTGGAGGTGGAGAAGATGCTCCCCTCCTCCACGAGGCGCGCCTTGAGCGCCATCGCGTTGACCAGGTTGCCGTTGTGGGCCAGGGTGAGGGGGCCGTGCTGATAGCTCACGAGCTGCGGCTGCGCGTTCGCCAGCACCGAGCTCCCCGCGGTCGAGTAGCGGGTGTGGCCCACCGCGGTGGTGCCCGGGAGGCTGTCGAGGGCCGCCTGGTCGAACACCTCGGAGACGAGTCCCATCCCGCGGACCACGCGGGCCTGGCCGTCGCCGCCCAGCGCGACGATGCCGGCGCTCTCCTGCCCGCGATGTTGCAGGGCGTAGAGCCCGAGGTAGGCGATCCGCGCCGCATCCGGCACGCCCGAGACGCCGATCACACCGC
The DNA here is from genome assembly GCA_025924275.1 of Gemmatimonadales bacterium. Taxonomy (GTDB): domain Bacteria; phylum Gemmatimonadota; class Gemmatimonadetes; order Gemmatimonadales; family GWC2-71-9; genus JAICEH01. The sequence continues at coordinate 5,004 of JAICEH010000100.1, forward strand.
ACATGTCGTCGCTACCGATTCCGTCTCCCAGGACCGCGGGGGTCGTGGGCCAGAGGTCGAAGGCCGCAGGTCACTCGCCCGGCGCCCGCATCCGGCGCGGGATGCCCTGCTCGTACCGCTCGCGCAGCCGCCCCACCGGCCAGGCGTACCGGGCGGTCTCGGTGGCCGCGGCGAGCTCCCCATCCGCCTCGCCCACCGTGCCCACGGGATGCGCCGGCACCTCCAGCTCCGCGGCCAGGGCCGTGAGCGCCGGCAGGTCGCCGGGTCGGCAACTCACCACCGCGCGGGCGCCATCCTCGCCGAAGAGCAGCGCCTCGTCGCTCAGCCCCGGGGCATGCCCGCGGAGGTCCACCTCCGCGCCCAGGCCGGTGCCGGCGTAGGGCCCGCCGATGGCCGCCTCGGCCAGGGCGACCAGGAGCCCGCCCTCGCTGCAGTCGTGGGCGGACCGGAGAAGGCCCCGGGCCGCCGCCGCCGCGAGCAGGCGCTGCAGGCGCCGCTCGGCGTCGAGGTCCACCGGGGCGGGGGTGCCGCCGGTGAATCCCCGCTCCACCACCCAGTAGGCCGAGCCGCCCAAAGCCCCCGTGGTGCGCCCCAGCAGCACCACCCGGTCGCCCGGTGCGCGGAAGTGGCTGGGGACGCGGTCCTCCGCTCGCGGGAGCAGGCCCACCATCCCCACCGTCGGGGTCGGGTCCACCGCGCCGGAGGGACTCTCGTTGTACAGGCTCACGTTGCCGCCGGTCACCGGCGTCTCGAACGCCCGGCAGGCGTCGGCGATGCCCCGGCACGCCTCCCGGAACTGGTAGAACACCTCGGGCTTCTCCGGGTTCCCGAAGTTGAGGCAGTCGGTGACGCCGATCGGGATCGCCCCGGTGCACGCCACGTTCCGGGCCGCCTCGGCCACGACGTGCTTCCCGCCCTCATAGGGGTCGAGCCCCACCAGTCGGCTGTTGCAGTCCACCGTGACGGCCACGCCGAACCCGGTGCCGGGGACGTGGAAGACCCCGGCGTCGCCGCCCGGGCCGAGGATCGTGCCCGCGCGCACGGTGGAGTCGTACTGCTCGTACACCCACCGCTTGCTGGCGATGTCGGGCCAGTCAAGGAGCCGCTCCAGGGCGCCAGCCGGGTCGGCCGGGCGCGCCGGGGGCCGGGCGGCCCGGCGGGCAGCCGCCTCGGGCGCCTCGCGGGCCTCGGGCTGGTAGACCGGGCAGTCGTCCACCAGCCGCTGGCCGGGAATGCAGGCCACCACCAGCTCCCCGTGGCGGACCCGGAACATCCCGTCGTCGGTGACCTGCCCGATCGGCGTGGCGTCGAGCTCCCACTTCGCGCACGCCGCCCGGACTGCCTCCACCTTGCCGGGCTCCGCCACCACCAGCATCCGCTCCTGCGACTCGCTGAGGAGGATCTCGTACGGCGTCATGCCGGGCTCGCGGGTGGGGACGAGCGCCGTGTCGATCTCCACCCCGACGCCGCCGCGGGCCGCCATCTCGGCCGAGGAGCTGGTGAGCCCGGCCGCGCCCATGTCCTGGATCGCCACCGCCAGCCCGCCCTGGATCAGCTCGAGGGTGGCCTCGAGCAGCAGCTTCTCGGTGAACGGGTCGCCCACCTGGACCTGGGGGCGACGCGCCTCGCTGGCCTCGCTCAGCTCCTCGGAGGCGAAGCTGGCACCGTGGATCCCATCGCGACCCGTCCGGGCCCCCACGGCGAGGAGGACGTTGCCCACCCCCTCCGCCCTGGCCCGCATCAGGTCCTCCTCGCGCAGCAGGCCGACCGCCATCGCGTTGACCAGCGGGTTTCCGGCGTACCCGGGGGCGAAGTTCACCTCGCCGCCCAGGGTGGGGACGCCGACGCAGTTGCCGTAGTCGCCCACGCCCTTGACCACCCCGGCGAACAGCCAGCGGTTGCGGGCGTCGTCGAGCGGACCGAAGCGGAGGCTGTTGAGCACGGCCACGGGGCGGGCGCCCATGGTGAAGACGTCGCGCAGAATCCCGCCCACCCCCGTGGCGGCGCCCTGGTAGGGCTCCACCGCCGAGGGGTGGTTGTGGGACTCGATCTTGAAGGCCACGGCCCAGCCGTCCTCGAGCCGGAGCACGCCGGCGTTCTCGCCCGGGCCCTGGAGCACGCGCGGCCCCTCGGTGGGGAACGTCCGGAGCACCGGCTTCGAGTGCTTGTACGAGCAGTGCTCGGACCAGAGGGCGGAGAAGATGCCGAGCTCGGCCAGGGTCGGTGCGCGCCCCAGCATGGCCTCGATGCGCTCGTACTCCAGCGCATTCAGGTTGTGCTCCGCGACGAGCGCGGGCGTTACCGGGGGGTCGCCCGGGAAGGGCTGCGCGGCGGCGTCGCGGAGGTCGGCGGTCCGGGTCACGCGCCCTTCTTCGAGCTGAGGGCCCGGCGCACGTCGGCGACGACGCGGCCGAGGAGGTTGTCGGCGGCGCGCCGGTGCAGCAGCTCCAGCTCGCCCGGGTCGAGCCACACCCCCTGGCATTCGGGGCAGCGGTCCACCTGGACTCCCTCGACGTCCACGGTGTCGAGGTTGGCCCCGCACTTGGGGCACTTCATGTAGTGGGTGCG
>JAICEH010000101.1 GCA_025924275.1 Gemmatimonadales bacterium
GGGGCCGCGCGACCACCGACGCGGTGGTCTACGGCTGCTGCGCCATCCTGCTGCTCGACGCCCTGTGGGCCGCGTTCGTGCTGTGAGCCCGGCGTGATCCGCCTGGTGGACCTGCACAAGGCCTTCGGGCCGAAGCGGGTGCTCCGCGGCCTCTCCCTCGACGTGCCGGAGGGCGGGATCACCGTGCTGCTCGGTTATTCCGGCTCGGGCAAGAGCGTGGCGCTCAAGCACATCGTCGGGCTGCTCGCGCCCGATGCGGGCCGGGCCGAGGTGGATGGCCTGGTGGTGCACGAGCTGGACCGGGACGAGCTGGCCGCCGTCCGCGGCCGGATCGGCTATGTCTTCCAGTTCGCGGCCCTGCTCGATTCGCTCTCGGTCGGCGACAACATCCGGCTCGCGCTCGCCCGGCGGGGCCTCGACGACGCCGAGGTGGAGGCCCGGGTGCGGGCGAGCCTCGCGGCGGTGGAGCTGCCCGACGCGGCGGCGCTGATGCCCGCGGAGCTCTCGGGCGGGATGCGGAAGCGGGTGGGCATCGCCCGCGCGATCTCCTACCGCCCGAAGTACCTGCTCTTCGACGAGCCGACCACCGGCCTCGACCCGGTGACCTCGGCGGCGATCGACGAGCTGATGGCACGGACCTGCCGCGAACTCCACGCCGCCGGGCTGGTCATCACCCACGACCTGCGGAGCGCGTTCGCCGTCGGGGACCGCATCGGGATGCTCTACGCGGGCCGGCTCCGCCAGCTGGGTACGCCCGACGAGATCCGGGACATGGCGGACCCGGTGGTGCGGCAGTTCATCGAGGGCCGTCCCGGGCCGGGCGAGCCGGTGGCCGCGGCAGAGGAGGCGTGATGCGACGGCGGAACGAGGTGCTGGTCGGCGGGTCGATCCTGGCGGCGCTCGCGACCGTGGCGGCCGGCATCATCTGGCTCGGCGAAGTGCAGCTCTCCGGCCCGCGGCGCCTGGCGGAGGCGCGCTTCCGGTCGGTCGGCGGGCTCGGCGTGGGCGACCCCGTGACGCTCCGCGGTGTCAAGGTCGGGCGGGTCGACGCGATCCGCCTCGCGGGGGACGACTGGGTGGCGGTGGAGCTCCGCATCGACCGGGAGGTGGAGCTGCCCGGGGACCCGGCCGCCGTGGTGACGCCGAGCACGCTCTTCGGGGAGTGGGCGGTGACGGTGGTGAGCCGCTCCGCCCCGTTCGACGACCCATCGGTCCCGGCCCAGTTCGCCGAGGCCGCGCAGGCGCACGGCGACGCGGCCTGGCCCGGCGCCGCCCAGATCGACATCAGCCAGCTGACCGCGAAGGCGGGGCAGATCGCCGGCGACCTCGCCACGCTCAGCGGCCGGGTCGAGTCGGTCTTCGACTCCGCGATGGCGGAACGGCTCCGGACCAGCGTCGGCGAGCTGGCCGAGCTCGCGAGCAACCTGCAGGAGTTCGTCCGGCGCCAGCAGGGCAAGGTGGAGCGCACCGCGCTCAGCGCCGAGCGCGGGGCCGGCGCCCTCGCCGAGGCCGCCGCGGACCTCGAGGCCGCGGCGGCACGTCTCGACAGCGCCACCGGCGACCGCCAGCTCCAGGACATCCTCGAGTCGGGCCGGAGCTCGGCCGGCGACCTCCGGGCGGCGAGCGCCGACATCCGGTCGCTCACCTCGGCGGTGAGCGAGCAGCAGGGCTCGGTGATCCGGACCATTGTCGCGACGGATTCCCTCCTCACCCGCCTCGCGGAGGGCCGGGGGACGCTGGGCCTCCTGGCGCAGGACTCGGCGCTGTACCACGAGACCACGCTCACGGTGCGCGAGCTCCGCAAGCTCCTCGCCGACGTCCAGGCGAACCCGCGCAAGTACTTCAAGTTCTCGGTGTTCTGATGAAGGACCGGAAGATCGAGCGCGAGGTGAGCGCGGGCGGCGTGGTGTTCCGGCGGGGCGAGGACGGTGCCACGCGGTTCCTCCTCATCCGCGACTCGTACCGGCACTGGGGCCTCCCGAAGGGGCACCTCGAGGAGGGCGAGACCCCCGCGGCCGCGGCCTCGCGGGAGACCTTCGAGGAGACCGGCCTCGCCGACCTCCGGCTCCACGGGCCCATCCGGATCATCGACTGGCACTTCCGGTTCCGGGGCCGGCGGATCCACAAGTACTGCCATTTCTTCCTGTTCGAGAGTCCCGCGGCCGAGGCGGTGCCCCAGGTCGACGAGGGCATCACCGCCTGTCGCTGGCTCCCGCTGGAGGAGGCGCTCGGCACGCTCAGCTACGACAACGCGCGCGGGGTCCTCAAGCGCGCGGGGGAGATGGCGCGGACCCTCGTGGCGGTGGGAGAGGGGCGGTCGGGCCCGGCGCTGGCCGAGGCGTCCGAGGCGGCGCCGGAGGGCGCGTGACCGCGGTCGCGGCCCTGCTCGGGAGCACCGACGGGCTCGCGGCGCTCCGGCGCTCCCTCCCGCGCGGGGGGCCCACCGTGGCGGCCTGCCGGAATCCGGCGGCGCTCCGGCGGGCGCTGGCCACCCGGCTGGTGGACGCCATCGTGATGGCGCCCGGTGCGATTGCGGCCGACGACCTGGCCGGACTGCGCCGCGACTACCCCGAGTTGCCGCTGATCGCCTACGCCCGCTTTCGCCCCGGCGACGGCGCCGCCCTCCGATCGGTGGCCGGCGCCCTCACGGCGGTGGCGGTGGAGGGCGTGGACGACCCCGTGGTCGGCGACCTGGTGCTCCGCCACTCGCTCACCGCCCGGCGCCGACGCGCCCTCGCCGGCGCCCTGCGGCTCCTCTCGCTCGAGGATGACCTGCAGCGCCGGGCCTGGGGCCTCGCCGTGGAGCGGGTGGCCGAGCCCTGGCGGACCGACGCGCTGGCGCGGGCCCTCCGGGTGAGCCGCGAGCACCTCTCCCGGCAGTTCGGTGCCGGCGGCGCGCCCAACCTCAAGCGGGTCATCGACCTCTGCCGCGTGGTCACGGCGGCCCAGCTCCTCGCCAATCCCGGCTACGTGGTGGCCGATGCCGCGCGGCTCCTCCGCTTCGCCTCGCCTTCCCACCTCAACGGCACCGCGCGACGCGTGGCCGGGGTCGGGGCCCGGGACCTCCACGGCCTGGCGCCCGGCGAGTTGCTTGCCCGGTTCGTGCGGCTGGGGCGGACGCGCTCGCGGGTCTGAGGATCCCGCCGTCCCCCGGCGCGACTACTCCGACAGGATCCGGACGTAGCGCTCCCACCGCTCGCGCTCTCCGGCGAGGAACGCCCGGAAGCCGGGGTCGTCCCGCAGGCTCACCAGGTTCGGGTCGCCGGCGAACAGGGGGTAGTTCGGCATCCCATCGTCGGCCGTGATCCGGAGCCAGCGCAGGGCCTCGGCGGGCTCCCGCAGCAGCGCATGCGCGGCGGCGAGGGCGTAGGCCGAGTGGTGGAACTGGGAATTCGCCCGCCCGGACGCCATCTCGGTCAGGGCGATGTCGCGCTCCGCCTCCGCGCGGCGACCGAGCGCAGCCAGGGCGACCGCCCGCGTCGAGGGGATGTCCGTGCCTTCCGCTCCTGCCACCGGCTGCAGCGCACGCAGGAGCGCGAGCGCGGAATCGGGATGCCCCGCCCGCTGCAGCGCGTTGGCCACTTCCCAGTGGCGCACGCCCATCCGGCGCGCTTCCTCGGCGGACTCCACGTAGCGCCCCAGGTACCACAGGGTCCGCACGATCCGCATCGGGGCGAATCCGTTGCGCGGGTCGAGTGCCACGGCGGCGCGCAGGTGGGCGAGCGCGGTGTCCAGGAGCCCGATGTGGAGCGCCAGGGAACCGAGCTGGTTCCGGGCATCGACCGAGCCGGGGTGGTGCCGGACGGCGCGGAGGAGATCACGGAGTGCATCCTCGTGCCGCCAGCCGCCCTCACGGGCATATGCCAGGCTCGCCCGCGCCAGGTATGCCTTCTCGTTGGTGCTGTCGCGCTCGATCGCCTTCCGGATCGCGACGTACGCCTCCTGCTCCGCCGCGGGGTCGGGGCCGAAGTAGAAGATCCGGTTGGACTCGTTCCGGGCGAGCGTCGCGTGCGCCGCCGCGAAGCCCGGGTCGAGCCGCACCGCCTCCCGGAGCAGCGCCCGCGCGCTGTCGAAGTTCTCAAGGCTGACCCGCTTGGCCGTCCAGTACTCCGCCCGGAGCAGCAGGTCGTACGCGGCGGGATCGACCCCGCGGGCAGGGTCCTCGCCGGCCCGCCCCGGTGGGGCGAGGGGCACTTCGAGCGCCCCGGTGACGGCCCGGCTGATGCTCCGCTGCAGGTCGAACGCCTCGGCGGCGGCGCCATCGAATTCCCGGGCCCAGATCGTCGCCTCGGTGCGGGCATCCACGAGCTGGAGGGACACCCGGAGGCGCTCGCCGGTCTTCTGGACGGCGCCGTCGAGCACCACCCCCGCCTCGAGCTCGCGCCCCAGGGCGGCCACGCCGAGACCCCGGTGCGCGAAGGCCTCGACGGTACCGCGAGGCACGACCCGGAGACCCTCGACCCGGGAGAGCGTGCTGACCAGTTCCGCGGTGAGGCCCTCGGCGAGGTAGGCGTCCGAGGGGTCGGCGCTGATGTTGTCGAGGGGAAGCACCGCGATGCGCGGGGCCGGGGCGCGCTCGTGGCCCTCCGCACGTCGGGTGGCCCCCCACCAGCCGAGTGCGGCGAGGCCGGCCGCGAGCACCAGCAGCGCCACCGGTCGCCACCGGGCGGTCCGGGGCGCGCGCCGGGGGGGTGGCACCGCTGCCACCCTCGGCCCGGACTCCGCAGCGCCGAGGGCGGCGCCGAAGGCCTCCATGGTCGGGAAGCGGTCGGCCGGGGCGAGCGAGAGCGCCCGGAGGATCGTGTCCTCCACTGCCGCGGGAACGGATTCGCGCACCACCCGGAGGCTTCGCGGCGGCTCGGTCAGGCGCCGGGCGAGGATGGCCTGCGGGTTCGGCCCGGCGTGCGGCGGCTCGCCGGCGAGCATCTCGTAGAGCACGCAGGCGACGGCGAACTGGTCCGTGCGGCCGTCCACGTGCCGGTCGGCGGCCGCCTGCTCCGGGCTCATGTAGGCGGCCGTCCCGAGGGTGAAGCCGGTCTCGGTGAGCCGGCTGCCGCCTTCCTCCACCACCATCGCGATCCCGAAGTCGGCCACGAGGGCGTGCCCGGCCGCGAGCAGGATGTTCTCCGGCTTGATGTCGCGGTGCACGACGCCGCGCGCATGGGCGAAGGCGAGCGCATCGGCCACCTCACGCGTGATGGCCAGCGCGTCCGCCAGCGGGAGCTGGCGCTCGCGCTCCAGGCGCGCGCGGAGGGATTCACCCTCCACGTACGGCATGGTGTACCACAGGTTCGGGCCGGGGCGACCCGGGATGTCGGCGGAGCCGCTGTCGAAGACCGGGAGGATGTTCGGGTGGTGCCACCCGGCGGCGAGCTGGATCTCGCGGAGGAACCGCTCCGCCCCGAGGCTCGTGGCGAGTTCCGGCCGAAGCACCTTCACCGCCACGGAACGGCCCTGTCGGGTGTCCCGGGCCAGGAAGACGGTGGCCATCCCCCCGCGGCCGAGCAGCCGCTCGACCACGAGGTGGTCGGGAAGGGGAGGGGGCTCCGCGCCGGCTGGTCCCGTCATGGGGTGAGAATTACCTCCCGCGCCTGGTGCGCGACAGGGGACCCGCTCCCCGCTCCCCGCTCCCCGCTACCGCACCTCCCGCTCGTACGCCGCGAAGATCTCCTGCCGTCCGATGATGCCGCGCAAGTGGTGGGGGGCGACCCGGTCCACCACCGGGAGCATCTGCGCCCCGCGGGCGCCGAGGCGGCGGAGGGCGGTGAGCAGGTCGTCGCCCAGCGTCACCCCCTCCGTGAACGGCTGGGCCAGTTCCCGGATCGGCAGCTCCCCCGCCAGCGAGCGATCGGCCAGCGCGGTCTTGATCCCGGCCCAGGTGAGGACGCCCACCACCTCGTTCCCCGCGTTCACCACCGGGAACTCGAGCTGGTTGCTCTGGCGCACCACCGGGAGCGCATCCGCGAGGGTCTCGTAGTCGGCCAGCACCGTGGGATCGCTCCGGTACGCGTCGGCCACGGTGAGCCGGGAGAGCACCGCCTCATCCGCCCCGTGGCTGATCCGCTCTCCGCGGCGGGCCAGCCACTCGGTGTAGATCGAGTGCGGGTGGAGCGACCGCGACACCGCGAAGCTGAGCGCCCCCGCCAGCATGAGCGGCAGGATGAGCTCGTAGTCGTTGGTGATCTCGAGCACCAGGAAGATCCCGGTGAGCGGCGCGTGGGTGGCCCCCGCCACCACCGCCGTCATCCCCACCAGCGCGCAGGCCACCGGCTCGATCCCGAACCCGGGCAGGAGCTGCTGGAGGCCCACGCCGGCGGCCCCGCCGAAGGTGCCGCCCACCACGAGTGCCGGCATGAACACCCCGCCCACCCCACCGCCCGCCAGGGTGAGCCCGGTGGCGAGCAGCTTGGCCCCCGAGAGCAGGAAGAGGAAGAGCGCGGTGTGCTGGCCCAGCCGGCGGAGGTCGAGGGCCTGGTGGCCGCGGCCCCAGAGCGCCGGCTCGAAGGTGGCGGCCAGCGTGCCGATCACCAGGGCCGCGAGGCCGAGCCGGAGCCACCAGGGGAGCGGCTTCATCCAGTCCTGGATCCGCCACACCCCCCGGTGGTAGAGCACCGCCACGAGCCCGCCCAGGAGACCGATCAGGGCGTACACCACGAGGTCCCGGGTGGCGTTGATGCCGTACTCGGTGGGGATCCGGATCGGCAGGTCGTCGCCCAGGCCGACCCGGGTCACCGCCGCACCCGCCACGCTCGCCACGATGACGGGTGCCAGCGAGGAGGAGCGGAAGCTGCCCAGCACCTCCTCCATCGCGAACATGGCCCCCGCGATCGGGGCCCCGAAGGCGCCCGAGATGCCGGCCGCGGCGCCGCAGCCCACCAGGTGGCGGAGCCGGTTGGTCTCGAACCGGAAGAAGCGGCCCAGGCGGCTCGCGAGCCCCGAGCCGAGCACCGCGGCCGGCCCCTCCGCACCCACCGAGCCGCCCCCGCCCAGCGTGAACGCGGCCGCCAGGGTCTTGGCGAGCACCGGGCCGAGGTGGATGACGGCGCCCCGGCGGGCCACCGCGTGCATCACGTCGGAGACGTTCTCGCCGTCGGAGTCGCGAGTGCCCCAGTGGACCAGGGCGCGGCTGATGAGGAGCGCCAGGGCGAGCGGGGCCGCGTAGGCGAGTGCGGCCGGGACCGGTACCCGGTCCACGGTGCGCCCGATGAACCCGGCGGCGACGTCGATGGCGCGGTAGAAGCCCAGCGTACCGAGGCCCACCACCGCCCCGACCAGGAGGGCGAACCCGATGAGGAGCGCGTGCTCCCCGATGCCGAGCCGCAGGAACGCGGCGAGCAGCCGGTCGCCCAGGGCGCTGGCCCGGGCCGCCAGCAGGCGGGACACTCCGTCGAGCCGGCTCACCATCCCGCCGGGCCCGGGCGGGGTGCCACCCCCGTCGCTTGCCCGTGCCCGGGTATTGTGATAATTTTAACAAGCTGTTGCCGGACCGTGACATTCATAAGTGAACAGCCGAGAGCAATGGCCACCGATACAA
>JAICEH010000102.1 GCA_025924275.1 Gemmatimonadales bacterium
CGGTAGAGCGTGCTCGGGTCGATCCCCAGCACCTCCGCCGCCCGGGTCTTGTTCCCCCCCTCCGCCTGGAGCACGTACATGATGTAGGCCCGCTCCACCACGTCGAGGTTGGGGTTGGCGTAGGTCCGCTCGGTCACGAACGGCTCCTTCCGGGGCCGGGTGATCCGGTCGGGCAGCGCCGCCGGCTCGATCAGGTCCCCCCGGGTCATCACCACCGCGTGCTCCAGGGCGTTCTCCAGCTCCCGCACGTTGCCGGGCCAGTCGTACACCATCACCGCGTCGAGCGCGTCGCTGGAGAGCGCCCGCGGCGCCTGCCCCCGCTCGTCGGCCAGCCGCTGGAGGATCCCCTCCACCAGCAGCACGATGTCGTCCCGCCGGTCCCGGAGCGCCGGCAGCTCCAGCTCGATCACGTTGAGCCGGTAGAAGAGGTCGGGGCGGAAGCGGCCCCGGCGGATCTCCTCCTCCAGGTCCCGGTTGGTGGCGGCGATGATCCGGACGTCCACGGGGATGGTCTCGGTGGCGCCCACCGGGATCACCTCCCGCTCCTGCAGCACCCGGAGGAGCTTCACCTGGAGCGAGGGCGGCATCTCCCCCACCTCGTCCAGGAAGAAGCTCCCCCCCCGCGCGGCGGCGAAGAGGCCCTGCTTGTCGCGCACCGCGCCGGTGAACGACCCCTTCACGTGGCCGAAGAGCTCGCTCTCGAGCAGGTTCTCCGGCAGCGCCCCGCAGTTGATCGACAGGAACGGCTTGCCGGCCCGGGCGGAGCGCTCGTGGATGTACCGGGCCACCACCTCCTTGCCGGTGCCGCTCTCGCCGGTGATGAGCACCGTCGAGTCGGTGGGTGCCACCTGCTCGGCCAGCTTGAGGGTCTCCAGGAAGCGGCGCGACTTCCCCAGCGGGCGGGTCGCCCGGCTCCCCTCGCTCCGGCCCGCCTTGATCTCGCTGCGGAGCTGGGTGTTCTCCACCCGGATGGCGCGGAACTCCCCCGCCTTCCGGGCGATCGCCAGCAGTTCGTCGTTGGAGAACGGCTTCTGGATGTAGTGGAAGGCCCCGGCGTTCACCGCCTGGATGGCGGTCTGGAGCGAGGCCTGGGCCGTCATCAGGATGACCGGGGTCATCGGATCGAGGTCCTTCACCGCGGCCAGGATGTCGAGGCCGGTCACCTGCGGCATCCGCACGTCGCTGATCACGATGTCGGGCTGGGCGGTCCGCAGGGCCTCGAGGCCGGCCTTGCCGCCCTGCGCCACGGTCACCTCGTACCCCTCCTTGCGGAGCAGGATCCGGAGGGTGTCGAGGATGCCGGTCTCGTCGTCGATGACCAGCACGGAGGGCTTCTGCCGCATCGTCGTCATGCCGCGCTCCACTTGACCGGGAAGTACACCGTGAAGGTCGTCCCCCGCCCCGGGGCGGAGTCCACCAGGATGAGGCCGCGGTGCGCCTCGACGGCGCGCTGGACCACGGCGAGGCCGAGGCCGGTGCCGCCGGGGCGGCCGGTGACGAACGGTTCGAAGAGCCGGTCGCGGATCTCGGCGGGGATCCCCGGGCCGTCGTCCCGCACCCGGAGGCGGGCGGCGGGGCCGAGCTGCTCCGGGGCCTCGCCGTTCCGGGCGGGGGAGACGTCCACCCGGATGCTCCCCGGCCCCCTGGCCGCCTGCGCGGCGTTGAGCACCAGGTTCCCCACCACCCGGTGCAGCAGGTCGTCGTCCCCCTCGATCATCAGCCGCTCGCCGGTGACCGTGATCTCCACGTCCTCGCGGCAGTCGGGGTGCTCCCCCATCAGCCGGGCGCTGGCCGAGGCCAGCTCGTGCAGGTCCACCAGGGCGTACTCGTGCGCCCGGACCCGGGCGAAGTCGAGGAACTCGGTGAGGATCCGGCTCAACCGGTCGCTCTCCCGCACGATGAGCCGCGCCAGCACCTGCTCGTCCTCGTCCTCCCGGCTCGCCCGGGCCAGCTGCTCCACCGAGCTCCGGATCGAGGCGAGCGGGTTCTTGATCTCGTGCGCCAGCGAGGCGCTGAGGCTGGCCACCGCCTCCAGCCGCTCGGCCCGGAGCCGGAGCTCCTGGAGCTGCTTCGACTCGGAGATGTCGGTGAAGAGGGCCGTCACCGACGGGGGCTGGCCCGGCTCCGGCTCGAAGACCGTCGTGGTGAGGCCGATCTCGATCACCCGGTCGCCGTCCACGATGGTGCCCTCGCCCCGGTTCACCCGGCGGCCCGAGCGGATGCCCGCCGCGATCGCCGCCCAGAGCTCGGAGCAGCGGCTCTTCACCAGGTCCAGCACCGGGTCGCCCAGCCCGGCATCGGGGTCCAGGCCGAGGAGCCGCGCCCCGGTGGCGTTGAGGAAGGCGAGCCGGCCCTTCCCGTCCACCGTGAGGATCCCCGAGTGGATGTTCCGCAGGATGTCGTCCGCCTCGAGCCGGACCCGGCGGAGCTCGCTCTGCAGCGTCGCCTGTTCCTGGGTCGCCTGCTGGAGCCGCTGGCCCAGCAGGGCCACCACCGAGAACACCACCAGGAAGACCGCCACCTGGCCCCAGATGGCCACCGTGGCGGGCTCGGGCTGCCAGAAGAAGGCGTCCGCGAGGTGGAGCAGCGTCGCCGCCACCGCCACCGCCAGCCCCGCCGCGAAGGGGAGGAGCAGGGCGTAGACCGCGATCACCAGGACGAAGAGCGCCGGGAACACGCTGTCGGCGCCGCCCCCGAAGTGGGCCAGCAGCGCCACGAGCCCCAGGTCCACCACCGCCTGGATCCGGAGGAACCACCCCGCCGGCTCGGCGCCCCGCACCAGCACCACCCACGAGCCGTAGGCGGTGACGGTGAAGGCCAGCAGCACCGTGGCACTGACCCCGAGCGAGAGGTCGGGGGCCTCGGCCCAGAGCAGGGCGGCCCAGAGCAGGATGCCGACGGCGAGGGCCAGCCGCGCGGCGAACAGCCACGAGACGAGGACGCGCGGTGACGGCAGGGCGCGGGACGCCTCGGTCATGCGGCTCCGGGTGGAGGACGGCGGCGGAAGTGGCGCGACAACACGAAGATAGGAAGTCGTGGAAGGCGCGGGCAAGGTTGGCCTTGCCCCTGCGAGCCGGCCGGGGGAGGTTTGGGGGGTCGCGAGGCACGAGTCGCGAGTCGCACCCGTTCCCCGTTCCCCGTTCCCCGCTCCCCGTGTTCACCCCCGCCTCCCTTCGCTTCCTCCGCGCCCTCCGGCGCAACAACCGCCGCGACTGGTTCGAGGCCCACCGGACCGAGTGGGAGGCGAGCGTCCGCGACCCGCTCCGGGAGCTGGTCGAGGAGGTGGACGCGCGGCTCGCCACCCGGCTCCCCGAGATCGTGGGCGACCCGAAGGCCTCGATCTTCCGCATCCACCGGGACGTCCGGTTCTCGCCCGACAAGTCGCCCTACAAGACCTGGGCGGCGGCCTGGTTCTTCCACCGGGATGCCGGCCGGCAGGTGGGCACCGAGGGGAACGGGGGCGCCGGCTTCTACTTCCACCTCGAGCCGGGCCGGTCGCTCCTGGGCGGCGGGCTCTGGATGCCGCCGAAGGAGCAGCTGGCCCGGCTCCGGGACGCCCTGGTGGAGGATCCCCGGCCCTTCGCCCGCCTGGTGGACGCGCCCGCCTTCCGCCGCCGCTTCGGGGCCCTGGACCAGGAGGCGATGCTGGTGCGGCTCCCCCGGGGATACGCGCCCGGGCACCCGGCGGCGCGCTGGCTCCGCTACCGCAGCTTCACCGCCGGGCGGATGCTCCCCGACCGGGAGGCGCTCTCGAACAAGCTAGTGACTGTGCTAGTGAATGACTTCGTCCGGCTGGGGCCGTTCGTGCGCTGGCTCAATGCGGCGGTGGGGTTTCCGCCGGCGGCGCGGCGATGAGCGCCGCCGGCGTCCGGCTCGACAAGTGGCTCTGGGCCGCGCGGTTCTGGAAGACCCGCTCGCTGGCCGCGGAGGCGATCGACGGCGGCAAGGTCGAGGTGAACGGGGAGCGGGCCAAGCGCGCCCGCCAGGTCCACGAGGGGGACGAGGTGCGGGTGCGCCAGCCGCCCTTCGAGCACGTGGTGATGGTGCGGGGCCTGAGCGAGCGGCGCGGGCCCGCGCGCGAGGCCGCCCTCCTCTATGAGGAAAGGCCGGCGTCGATGGAGCGCCGCGCGGCGATCCGGCGCCAGCTCCAGGCCCTGCCGCCGCCGGCACCGGGCCGGCCCACCAAGAAGGACCGCCGCGAGATCCGGCGGCTCAAGGGCGACGACTAGCGGACGATCCCGGACCTGGCCTGCCCCCACTCCCTCGCGCCATCGTGCGCGAGGCGCGACCCCCTGCGTGCGCCGTGATGCCCCCGGTGGCCATTCCGATGACGGAGGGTTCTGGTGCTCGCACGCGGCGCGTGGCGGGGGATGGCCGGGAGGAGGGGACGCCCCCTCCTCCCCCGGGGACTCAGAGCCCGAGCGTCGCCGGCACGTTGATCCGGCCCTTCCCGTACAGCGGATCGGTGCCCGGCTGGCCCAGGTCGTCGGCGCCGTTCCGGATGGCACTCCCGATCGCGGCCGGGTTCCGCCCCAGGTCCTCCACCAGCAGGGCCGCGAGGCCCGTCACGTGGGGCGAGGCCTGGCTGCTGCCCTGCACCCCGACCACGAAGGTGCCGGTCTGGCACACCGGGATGAGCAGGCTGAACCGGGAGCAGGCCGCGTAGACGAAGCTGGTGCCGGCGGTCAGCGTGCCCCACCCGCCCGGGGCCGCCACGTCCACCGCCGAGCGGCCGAAGTTGGAGTAGGCGGCCACGTCGTCGATGGCGAAGAAGGGCCCGTTGACGCCCCCGATCGGGTGCGGCCCCGTGGCCGACACGCAGAGCACGTGGGGCGCGTTGCAGTAGGTCCGGAAGCTGTTGCCGTCGTGGTCGAGGTCGGCCGCCGCATTGCCGGCCGACACGATGACGGTCACCCCCTGCTGGTGCGCGTAGTTGAGCGCGCGGTTCACCACCGACACGAAACCGGGGAAGGCGCTCTTCGCGAACGACCCGCCCAGGCTCAGGTTGATCACGTCCACCCCGGCGCCGTCGGGCCCGAGCGGGGAGGCGGCGTACATGATCCCGTCCAGGACGCTGCTCCCCTGGCTGGTGCCGGTGGCGCCCAGCACCTTGACCGCCACCAGGGTCACCTGCGATGTGACGCCGGCCGCCGCCAGCGCGTTGCTGCTCACCGTGGCCCCGACGTGGGTCCCGTGGAGGTGGAGGTCGATCCAGTTGGGCCGGCCGGGGAAGTTGGCGTTGACCCGCGCATCGTCCGCCGGCACGAACGAGCGGGACGCCGCCAGGTCCACCTTGCCCACCAGGTCGAGGTGGGTGTAGTCGAGGCCGGTGTCGAGGATCCCCACCCGCACCGACGGCGAGCCCAGGCGGCCCTCGGCCCAGGCCACGTCGGCGCCGATGGCGCGGAGGCCCCACTGGCGGGCGAAGAAGAAGGCCAGGCCCGGCTGCGCGATGCTCTCGACGCCGACCTCCACCGCCTCGGCTTCCGAGGGGACCGCCGGCATCTCCAGCGCGATCTCCGGGTCCGGGATCACCTCCGCGATCCCCCACGCCTTCGCGAGCCGGGCCGCACCCGCCTCGCCGATCCCGTCGGCGTACGCGACGCCGATGGCCGGGTGCGACTGGGACATCGTCCCGCCCAGCGCCGCCACCTGCTCGGCGAACCCGGCCGGCACGCCCCGGCCGGTGAAGGTGACGAGGTAACGCCCGTTGGCGCTCGGGCCCGGCTCGCCGCGCACCGCGAGTGCCACGGCAGGATCGGACGCGGGCGCCGTGGCCGGCTCGTCGCCGCAGGCAGTGGCGGCGAGCAGCCCCAGGAGGGACAGGCGGAGGTACGACGGGTGAGTCATCGGTCGCTCCGGTGGCGGGTCAGGGGGATGCGGGCCCGGAGGCACGGCCCTTCCGGCCATAGTATGACCCGCCGGGCCGCACCGCCAGCCCGTTCGGCGATCCACCCGGTTGGCGGCGGGCTCCGTTTCGCCATATCCTTTCCCCACCCCACCAACCCGCCGCTCCGGTGACCGCACCGAACGACGAGCTCCGCTGTCCCGACGACGAAGGCCGCGCGTTCCGCGACGGCGTCTATCGCTCCCTACCGGAGGCATCGCTGCCGCCGGCGCCGGACGCGGCCCGCTTCCCCGACCCCGGGCACGGGCCGCCCTTCCGGCTCTGGAACGAGGTGCCCCGCGTCCCCCGGCTCCGCCATCTCCTCGGCCCCTCGGTGGTGGCGCTGGGGATGGGCCTCGGCGCCGGCGAGCTGCTGCTCTGGCCCAACCTGGTGGTGGTGAACGGCTTCTCCATCTGGTGGCTGTTCTGGGTGGGAGTGGTCACCCAGTTCGTGGTGCTGGTGGAGATCGAGCGCTGGACGCTGGCCACCGGCGAGTCGGTGTTCGGCGGGATGGGCCGCCTCGACCGTTTCGGCGTCTGGCCCTGGGCCTTCGCCCTGATCGGCCTCCTCGGCATGGCCTGGCCCGGGTGGGCCAGCCAGTCCGCCGAGTTCGCCGCGGCCATCGTGGGTGCTGCCAGCGGGCGGCCGGTCGAGTGGCAGCCGCTCGCCCTCGCGATGATCGCCGGCTGCTGGCTCGCCCTCGCCGCCTCGCGCGTGGTCTACCGCGCGCTCGAGCGCTTCGAGCTGCTGCTGGTGGCCAGCTTCTTTCCGCTCCTCGTGGTCGTGCTGATCCTGGTGGGCGTCCGGACCGAGGATGCGCTGGCCCTGGCCCGCGGGGCCGCCTCGATCGGCTCGGCCCCGGAGGCGCTGCTCACCGGCGAGCGCTTCCCCACCCTGCTCCTCGCCGTGGCCTACGCCGGCTCCGGCGGGACCCTGCTCCTGGCCCAGTCGCTCTGGATCCGCGACAAGGGCTTCGGGATGGCGGCCTACCAGGGGAGGATCGCGGGGCTCCGGGGCGTCAACGAGCAGGTGAGCGAGACGGGCTACGTCTTCGACCCCCGGGCGCCCAACGCGCTCGCGCGCTTCCGGCTCTGGCTCCGGCTCGCGCGGTTCGAGCTCCTCATCCTGTTCGTGGCGCTCATCATCCTGAGCGTCGTGGTGACCACCCTGGTGGCGGCGGGAACGCTCGGCACCGGCCACGCCGCGCTGGCCGGGCGGATGTCCGAGATGGTGCAGCGCCAGGCCGACTCGCTCCGCGCGGGCGCCGGCAGCTGGCTCGCCTTCGCCTTCCTCCTGGGCGGCACCCTGGTGCTCTTCTCCACCCAGCTCGGCGTGATGGACACCATCACCCGGATCGCCGGCACCGTCTTCCACGAGCGCTTCGGCCGCCGCACCCGGTTCTGGACCCTGCAGCGCACCTTCCTCCTCTTCCTCACCGCGTTCACCCTCGCCTCGATGGCCATCGTCTGGGTCTCGTGGCGGGGAGGCGACGGCGTGGAGCAGCTCCAGCCCGACTTCCTGGTGCTGGTGGCAGGGCCCTTCACCATCGCCGCGATGTACGCCTTCGCCCTGGTGGTCGGGGTGATGAACGTGCGCCGGCTCCCCGCCGAGCTGGCGCCCGGCTGGTGGACCC
>JAICEH010000103.1 GCA_025924275.1 Gemmatimonadales bacterium
ATCGGCCGCACCACCGCCTGCGGGCCGCCGTCGCCCGGCCGGACCTCCAGGGCCACGGTGCCGGCCGGCGCAGCATAGGTGGCGGTGAACGGGCTCGCGCCGCCCAGCGACCCGGCCTGCTCCGCCGGGAGCACCTCGCGGAGGAGCCCGGTCACCTGGGCGGCCGAGAGCGGCTCCCGGGTCACCGGCCGTTCCGCGCCCCGCACGCGGAGCGACGCGGGCGCGCCGGGCTGCAGCGCAAGCAGGTCGGCGCGGTGCTCGAAGAGGGCCTTGATGAGCGGGTCGAGCTGGGGCACGGCGGATCTCAGTCGAGGGGCCGGACGAGCCGGACGTGGGTACGGCCGATCAGGAGGAGCCCCTCGGGCCCACGCAGGGCGAAGAAGGGGTCCTGCGAGTTGACGTAGTCGAGCGCGCGGGTGCGGGTGGGCGGCAGGAGGAGGCGGGCCCGCCCGAGGCGGACCGTCCCGCCGTGCATGGTGACCTCGAGCTCGACCTCGGGGGCCAGTCGCGCCTCGGGGGCCTCGGCGGCCACCGCGTCGGGGGCGATGCGGACCAGTGCCACCTGCGCCTTGGAGACGAACACGACCCCGCCGCCGGGAGTGGAGACCGGGAAGAAGTGCTCGGCCCGATTGAGCATCTCGAGCGGCGTCTCGCCCCCGTCGCGGTGCGCCACCCGCGCCTGGAGGTGAAGCGCACCCTCGAGCGTGGCCCCGTCGGCGAGCAGGATCTCGGCCGTGACGCGCTCGGTGGACAGCCAGCTGGACTCCACATTCCCTCCGGGGTCAGGCCGCGGCCGCGGCGTCGGGCCGGCGGGTGATCTGTTCGCCGGCCTGCGGCCGGCCGGTCAGGCGCGCAGCTCCACGCCGGCCTGGCGCTCGTTCACCCGCAACGCCTCGATGTAGTCCGCCTCCTCGCCCAGGATGGCGCGGGCCCGCGCGAGCAGCTCGACCGCGTGCGCCAGGATGGGGTGGTCCACGCCGCACTCGTCCGCGAGCTCGGCCGCGATCCCGGCGTCCTTGTGGAGGAGGGCAAGCCGGAAGGTGGGCGGGAAGCGGCCGGTGAGCACCCGCTCCGGCACCAGGACTTCGCTCACGAACGACCGCCCGCTGGAGGCGTTCAGCACCCCCACCGCGGGCCCGGGCCGCACGCCCGCCCGGGCCAGCGCGGTGAGCGCCTCGCCCAGCGCCAGGATGTTCACGGCGAGGAGGGCGTTGTTGACCGCCTTCATCGCGTGGCCGGTCCCGACCCCGCCCAGGTGCTCGATCCGCTGGCCGAAGGCCCGCACCACCTCGCGGGCCTGGAGCACGTCCTGCTCCTCGCCACCCAGCATCACGGTGAGGCTGCCGGCCTCGGCGCCGTTGGTGCCGCCGCTCACCGGCGCGTCCACGAAGCCGTGGCCGGCGGCCCGGAGCCGGGCCGCGATCCGGCGGGAAGCCGCCGGCGACCCGGAGGTGCAGTCCACCAGGAGGGCGCCGGGCCGGAACCCGGCGAGGAGCCCGTCCGGGCCGTCGAGCAGGCCCTCGACATCGGCCGAGGTCGGGAGGCAGGTGAGCACCACCTCGGCCGCCTCCGCCGCCGCCCGGGGCGTCGCGGCCACCCGCGCCCCGGTGGCCTCGCCGAAGCGGCGGGCCCCCTCGGCGGTCCGGTTCCAGACGGTGAGCGGGTAGAGCCGGGCGACTCGCGCGGCCATCGGCCGGCCGATCGCGCCGAGGCCGAGGAAGGCCACGCGCGGCCGGGCGTGGAGCGGCGGCTCGCTCATTCTCCGGTCCGCCGCCCCAGCTCCTTGTCGTACATGAACAGGCCGGCGCGGTTGTCGCCGATCAGCTTGAGGGTGTCCACGATCTCCCGCCCGGTCTTCTCCTCCTCCACCTGCTCCACGATGAACCACTGGAGGAGCGCCTGGCTGGCGTAGTCCTTCTCCTTCACCGCGAGGTCGTAGATCGCCCGGATGCTGGCCGAGACCTTCTCCTCGTGCTTCCGCGCGGCCTCGAAGGCGGCCAGGGGCGAGGTCCACTTCGCCAGGGGCTTCTCGATGGCGGCCAGCTCCACGTGCCCGTTGCGGTCGTGGACGTAGTCGAAGAACTTGAGCGCGTGCCCCATCTCCTCCCGGCCCTGCACCCGCATCCAGTGCGCGAAGCCGTTGAGGGTGGACTCGGCGAAGTATGCGGCCATCGCGAGGTACAGGTAGGCGGACGCGAGCTCCTTCTGGATCTGGTCATTCATCGCGTCCTGCACCGGCTTGCTGAGCTGCATGGGCGGGGTCCCTCCGGCGTCGACTGGGGACGACGGCGCCGCGTGACGTCCGCGGCGCCGGGATGGAACGGTCGGTGAATGCCCAATACTAACGCCCCCGATTCCGCACGGCACGGCCCGCGCCGGCTGGCAGGCCGGATCCTGGTGGCGGGCCTCTCGGCGCTCCTGGTGCTCTTCGTGGCGGGGCCGCTCCTCCGGCTGCTGCTGGCGGCGCGGCCGGCGAGCCTCGCCGCAGCCCTGGGCGACCCGGAGGTCCGGGCCTCGATCGCACTCACCGTGGCCACGGCTGGCGCCGCCACGGCGCTCGCGCTCATCGGGGGCGTACCGCTCGCCTGGCTCCTCGCCCGGCGCCGGTTCCGGGGGCGCCGGGTCGTGGAGGCCCTGCTCGACCTGCCGGTGGTGGTGCCGCACCCGGTGGCCGGCATCGCCCTCCTGCTCTTCCTGGGCCGCGAGAGCGCGGTGGGCGGGGCCCTGGCCCGGGCCGGTCTCGAGGTGGTCAATCACGTCCCCGGCATCGTGGCGGCGATGCTGTTCGTGTCGGTGCCGCTCCTGGTGAGTGCCGCGCGGGAGGCGTTCGCCGCGGTGGACCCGCGGCTCGAGCGAGTGGCGCGGACGCTGGGCGACGGTCCGGCCACGGTCTTCCGTCGCGTCACCCTGCCGCTGGCGGGGCGGTCGATCCTCGCGGGAGCGGTGCTGGCGTGGGCGCGGAGCGTGAGCGAGTTCGGCGCCGTGGTGGTCCTGACGTACAACCCGAAGGTCGGCAGCATCCTCACCTTCGACCGCTTCACCACCGGCGGGCTGGCGGCGGCGGTTCCGGTCGCCGTCCTGCTCCTCGGCGTCGCCCTCGCGGTCACGGCGGTGGCGCGGCTCCTGGTCCGGGACCGGGCACCGTGATCCGCCTCGAGGGGCTGACGGTGGACGCCGGGGACTTCACCCTGACGGACGTCACCTTCGACGTGCCGGCGGGCGGGTACGGGCTCGTCATCGGACCCACGGGCTCGGGCAAGACCACGCTGCTGGAGAGCATCGCGGGACACACCCGGCCCCGGGCCGGGCGGGTGCTCCTCGACGACCGGGACGCCTCGGGCCTGCCGCCCGAAGCGCGCGGCGTCGGGTTCGTGTACCAGCAGTACCACCTCTTCCCTCACCTGACGGTGGCCGAGAACATCGGCTACGGGCTCCGCCGCGAGGGGCCGGCGGCCCGCCGCGCCCGGGTCGAGGCCCTCGCGGCGATGCTCGGGATCGGCGACCTGCTGGGGCGGAGCGTCCATCGGCTGAGCGGCGGGGAGCAGCAGCGAGCCGCCATTGCACGGGCGCTCGCGCCCCGGCCCCGCGTCCTCCTCCTCGACGAGCCCTTCGCGGCCCTCGACCCGTCCACCCGGCGCGCGCTCCGCCGCGAGCTCCGCGCGCTGCACGCGCGCGGGGGCACCACCACGCGCCAGGGGACCCACGACTTCGACGAGGCCCTGCGCCTCGGGGAGCGGGTGGCGGTCCTGGCGGACGGCCGCGTCGCCCAGGCGGGCACGCCGGAGGAGGTGTTCCGCCACCCCAACTCGGCGTTCGTGGCCCGCTTCATCGGGGCGGGCAACGTGATCGCCGGCCGGGTGCGGTGGCTCGGCGCGCCGCCGGCCGACGGGGAGAGCGCCGCGGCCACGTTCGATGCCGGCGCCTTCGTCCTCGAGGTGGTGGCGGAGCGGGACGGCCCCGCGCACGCGGTGCTCCGGCCCGAGGACCTGACCCTGAGCCGGCTGGTGCCGGAGGGCTCGGCCCGCAACCACGTGCGGGCGACCGTCGCGGTGCTCGAGCGCACCGGGCCCGTGACCCTGGTGCACCTCGACGCCGGGCGGCCGCTGGTGGCGTCGCTCACCACCGCGTCGGTCGACGCGCTGGGGCTCGCCCCCGGCGTGCCGGTGGTCGCGACCGCCAAGGCCACCGCCGTCCTGCTGGTCTGAGCCCGTGCCGGCGCGCATCCTCCACGTGGACCTCGACGCCTTCTTCGTCGAGGTGTGCCGGCAGCGGCAGCCGGAACTCCGCAGCGTGGAACTGCTGATCGTGGGCGGCCGCCGGGAATCGCGCGGCGTGGTGCAGTCGGCCTCCTACGGCGCGCGCGCCCACGGGGTCCGCGCGGGGATGCCGATCGCCGAGGCGGCACGCCGGTGCCCCGGGGCCACATTCGTCAAGGGACGGTTCGCCGACTACCGCGAGGCCTCGCGTGGGGTGCGCGAGGTGCTGCGAAATCACTCGCCGGTCGTGGCGATGGCCTCGCTGGACGAGGCCTACCTCGACTATGCGGGCACCGAGCGGCTCTGGCCGGTCTCGCTCCTGCCGGAGGCCGAGGCGATCCGCGACGGCGTGCGGTCCGCCACCGGCCTCGACTGCAGCATCGGGATCGGCCCCAACCGGATGGTCGCGAAGCTCGCGTCCGACTACGCCAAGCCCCGCGGGCTGATGGAGGTCCGCGCCGGCTGGGAGGAGGGGTTCCTGGCCGGCCTCGAGCTGCGGGCCCTGCCGGGGGTCGGCCCGCGCACTGCCGCGCGCTGGGCGGAGCGCGGACTCACCCTGGTCGCCGAGGTGCAGGCGATGGGACTCGAGGCGCTCGCGCGGCGGGTCGGGGACAACGCCAAGTGGCTCAAGCTCCGCGCGCACGGGCACGGGGGCACCACTCTTCGGGCCGGCCGTACCGCCAAGTCAATCAGCCGGGAGACCACCTTCGCGCGCGACCTCCGGGACGTGGCCGAGGCGCGAAGGGTCCTCGACCTCCTCGCGGCGCGGGTCACCGCCCAGCTCCGGGAGGAAGGCCTGGAGGCGCGGACACTCACCCTCAAGATCCGACGGGACGACTTCACGACCCGGACACGGAGCCGCACATTCCAGGAACCGACGGCGCTCGAGGGAGAGGTCCTCCCGGCGGCGCGGGGGCTGCTCGAGCCGGCCTTCGGTGAGGTCCTCCGGGCCAGGCACGGGGTCCGGCTGCTGGGCATCGCCGCGACCAACCTGGTGCCCGCCGGTCCCGGGGACCTGTTCGAGACCCCGGCGCGCCAGCGCCAGCGGGCGCTCTCCGACGTCCTCGACCGGGTGCGGGGGCGGTACGGCTTCGAGGCCATCGCCCCCGGGCACCTGGCGGATCGGCGTGGCCGGCGGTCCGAGGACTGAACCCTCACCGCGGAGGCGCGGAGGGCCGCGGAGGCTCCCATCGCGAGGCGCTACTCGAGTTTGTTATCTTCTTTTGCTACAATCTCTTACGATAATCATCCCAGGGGGATCGTCTTCGCGGCCCTCCGCGGCTCCGCGGTGAACTCCCCCTTGTGATCCAGGTCACTCGGCGCTAACTTGCTGGACGTCAAGCAAGCTAGGAGTCCGCGTGGCCGTCCCCGGATCCCCCGCGTCCCTGCCCGACCGCGAACGCAACGCCGCCCGCACCCGCGAGGCCGTGCTCGACGCGGCCGAGGCGCTCTTCGCCGAGCGGGGCTACGAAGCCACGAGCCTGGGCGACATCGGCGCGGCCGCCGGGGTATCCCGCGGCACGCCGGGGTACTTCTTCGGCACCAAGCTGGAGCTCCACCGCGCGGTGCTCGAGCGGTGCCTCGAGCAGGTCCGCGCCGCCGTCCGGAGCGGGCGCGAGCGGGTCCGTGCCCGGGCGCACGAACCGGCCGACATCGTGGCCGGGGTGGTCGGCGAGTACTTCGAGTACATCACCGCCAACCCGAACTTCGTCCGCCTGATGGAGTGGGAAGCGCTCGCGGGTGGGCGCCACCTGCGCGAGGTGCCGCCCCACGTCGCGGCGGCGCAGGAAGCGGTGAGCGCGCTCGCCGAGGAGCTCGACCTGGCCTCGGGCGACCCGGCGGAGGCGCCGCAGCTCCTGCTCAGCATCATCGGCATGTCCTGGTTCCCCCTGGTCCATTCCTCCACGGTGCTCGCGGCCCTCGGCCTCGACCCGCTGGATCCCGGTTTCCTGGAGCAGCGCCGGCGCCACGTCGTGGCGCTCGTGCTGCGCGGGCTCGGCCTCCCCGAGCCCTCCCTCTCCGAGGCTCGCCCCGCATGACCGACGTTCTGACCGCCCCGGCCGTCCCCCCCGAGACCCCGCTCGCCACCGAGCAGGAAGCCCGGGAGGTCGCGGAGGCCGCGCGCGAAACGCAGTGGACGCTCCCGAGCGTGGTTCGCCAGCTCTTCGAGGGGCGGCTCCGGCTCGACCTGATCCATCCCTTCCCCGAGATGTCCGCGGCCGACCGGGCGAAGGCCCGCCCCTTCCTCGAGAAGCTCGAGCGCTTCCTGCGCGAGGAGGTGGACAGTGACGCGATCGACCGCGACGGGAAGATCCCCGAGCGCGTGGTGCAGGGCCTCCGGGACCTCGGGGCCTTCGGGATCAAGATCCCCGAGGAGTACGGCGGGCTCGGCCTGAGCCAGACGGCCTACACCCACGCCATCGGGCTGGTCACCAGCCAGGACGGCAGCCTGACCGCCCTCCTCTCCGCGGCCCAGTCCATCGGCGTGCCCCAGCCGCTCAAGCTGTTCGGCCGCTCGGACCAGAAGCAGAAGTACCTGCCGCGGCTCGCGAAGGGCGCCATCAGCGCCTTCGCGCTCACCGAGACCGGCGTCGGGTCCGACCCGGCGGGACTGGCCACCACCGCGGAGCTGTCGGCCGACGGCACCCACTACGTGCTCAACGGCGAGAAGCTCTGGACCACCAACGGCACGGTGGCCGAACTGATGGTGGTGATGGCCCGGACCGGCCCCAAGCGGATCACCGCCTTCATCGTCGAGACCGCGTGGGCGGGGGTCGAGGTGGTGCACCGGCTCGAGTTCATGGGGCTCAAGGCCATCGAGAACGGCGTCATCCGCTTCACCAACGTCAAGGTGCCGGTGGAGAACGTGCTCTGGGGCGAGGGCAAGGGCCTCAAGCTCGCGCTCATCACCCTGAACACGGGCCGGCTCACCCTCCCGGCCAGCTGCGTGGCCGGCGGCAAGCGGGCGCTGGAGATCGCCCGCCGCTGGGCGTCGGAGCGGGTCCAGTGGGGCCAGCCGGTGGGCAAGCACGACGCGGTGGCGCAGAAGATCGGCCGGATGGCGGCCGACACCTTCGCCA
>JAICEH010000104.1 GCA_025924275.1 Gemmatimonadales bacterium
CCGGACCGTGTTGGTGGCGGGGTCGAAGAGTTCGGCGCTGGCGACGCTGGTGCCCTCTCCCGGCATCCCTCCCACCACCAGGACCTGCCCGGACGGGAGTGCCAGCGCGGTGTGCACCGCGCGGGCGATCCGGAGCGTCGCCACCTGCCGGACGGAGGGCTTGAATTCGGACGGCCCGGACGAGAACTGGGCAAGGAACGGCAGGCAGGCCAGGCAGGCCGTTCGCAGCGCGGCGGGCGACATCTGTTGGCTCCCGGGTCAGGGGGACGCGGACCGGTCCCGATCACCAGGTGGGATGCCGCGGGCGCCGGCGGCGTTGACGGCGGCCCGCGCCCGGGCGTAGCGCTCGGCGAACTCCGGGTCCGCCCCACTCCACGACCGTTCCACCACGCGCCAGTGCGCCACCGCGCTGTCCCGCTGGCCCGCGAGCTCGAACGCGCGGGCCACTGCCTCGTGCAGCTCGGTGCGGCTGGTGTAGGTGTTGCTCCCGTCCACCCCGCCGCGGATCGCCGGTTGCAGTACCGCCACCGCCTCGGTCGGCCGCCCCAGCTCGACCAGGCTCCGCGCCATCGCCAGGTTGATCTCCGAATATCCGTCGGTACGCGAAATGAGCGCCCGCCGGAGCGCGGCCACCGCCTCCGCGTGCCGCCCGGCCCCTTGCAGCAGCAGGCCCCGCAGGTAGTGATGCAGCCGCGGGTCCCGCCCGAAGGTACTCTCGAGCCCGAGCACCTCGATCGAGTCCGCGATCCACCGCACCATCGCGGTGTCGCCCGCCTGGGCGTAGGCCGTGCCCGCCAGCGTGAGCCGCCAGGTGGCGTCCCGCGCCCGGACGCCCCGCGCGAGGCCGGGGGCGTCCAGTACCCGCCGCGCCTCGGCGTGGAGCAGGCGCGCCGCGCTGTCGGGTCGTCCCAGCGCCGACAGCATCGTGGCCGACAGCACCAGCTCGGGCCCGTGCCCAGCCACCCGCCCACCCGATTCCGGGATCCGGCTCTCCAGCGCCAGGGCGCGCGCCTCCCGGAGCCGCCCCCGGTCGCGGAGACTGAGGAGCAGGAACCACCGCGCGGTGCCGCGGATCTCGGCCGAGGCGGAGACCAGCTCGGGGGCCAGCGTCCGATCCAGTTCCTCGTGCCGGCTCCAGCGGATCAGGTCGCGATGGAGGGCGAGGCGCTCGAAGTACGGGATGAGGTTGGGCATCTCACTCCGTCCCAGCGCCGCCACCGCCTCCGCCCGCCGTCCCTGGCGCAGCAGGGGCTCGACCACGCCGACCCAATGGTTCGGGTCGTCGGGCCGGAGGACGATGATCCGGCGGGCCGTCCGCTCCGCGGCAGCGGCGGAGTCCCACCAGACGTAGGCATTCGTCATCATCCCGAGGGCGAGGCACATCCGGCAGTAGGGACTGCGGGTGTTGCCCGCCGTCGAGTCGAGGACGAAGGCGCGGTGGTAGGAGGCGATGGCGCCGGCGTAATCGCCCTGCCCGTCCCGGACCCTCCCGAACACGAGGTGCCCGTCGGGGTCGGCGGGGTAGCGGACGGTGAGCGTCTCCGCGATGGCCGCGGCCACGCTGATCGGGGCCTCCCGGGCCGCGACCTCCGCCTGGAGCAGGAGCCGCTCCCGCTCGATGGTGTGCGGCGCGAGCCGCTTCACCCGCTCCAGCTCCCGCCGGCGGGTGGGGGGGTCGCCGCTGGCCTCCCCGATCATCCAGGCGTAGTAGGCCGCCATCGCGAAGGTCGAGTCTCGCTCCAGGGCGGCGTTCATCAGCCGGTACCCACCGGGCCCGTCGAAGCCGTAGTAGGCGCGGAGCCCCTCGTTGTAGAGCAGGTAGGCCTCGGGCGAGGTGGTGCGGAGCTCGCCGATGGGATGTGCGGGGAGCGCCACGCCGAGGTCGCGCGCGATGGCTGCCGCGGCGCTGTCCACCAGCGCGTACCGCTCGCCGGCCCGCACCACGTACCCCTTTCGCACTTCGCCCCGGGACAGGTCCACCCGCCGGAGCGACAGCACCAGCGCGCCGGCCTCGGTGGCCAGCTCCCCCTCGATCACCTCGGTGGCGCCGGCCCGCCGGGCCGCGTCGACGATGGCCCTGCGCTCCTCCTTCGCCGCCGGCGGGGTGAGTTCCACCAACCGGGAGTTCGCCACCACCCTGAGCCCCTCGAGCCCGCCCAGGCTGGTGGCGAGCATGTCGCGGAGCACCGGACCGAGCGAGCTGGTGTCGCCCTGCTCCGGGATGCGGATCGCGCCCACGGCGAGGAATGGCGTGGCACGCGGGCGGCCCGGGCGGAGGGCGAGGGCGGCAAGGATGGCGAGGACGGCGAGGACGGTGAGGACGGCCAGGGCGGCGCGGCGGCGCGGCGGCTGGGGCGGCTGGGACGGCTGGGACGGCTGAGACGGCTGGGACGGCTGAGACGGCTGAGACGGCTGGGACGGCTGGGGCGGCTGGGTGGGCTCGGCGCGGAGCTCGGTAGCGAGGCTCCGGATGGCGGGGTCCACCTCCGCCTCCAGCTCGCGTCGCACCAGCGCCTCGTGCTGCCGCGCATGGGCCAGCGCACCCGCGCGATCGCCCACCGCCACCAGTGCCCGCATCAGGCCGGCGGCGTGACGCGCGCTCAGGGGGTCGAGCTCGGTGAGGCGGGTCCAGAGCCGGACCGCGGCGGCGTGGTCGCCGGTCCGCGCGGCCCGGGCGACGCCGCGCTCGGCCGCGCGAGCCACCTCGGCGCGGAGGCGGGCGCGCTCCTCCTCGACCCAGCGCTCGAACTCCGGCGCGTCGGGGAGGTAGAACCCCTCCAGGAACTCCCCGGTGTAGAGCGCGCAGGCGGCGTCGGGGTCATCGGCCGCGAGGGCGTCGCGGAGCTCGCCCACGTCGCTCGTGATGGCGGGGTCGAGGTGCAGGTCGGGCGAGGCCGTGATCCAGTTGCGGCCGGTGTCCCGCCGGAGGCTGTAGAGGGTCTGGGAGAGGGCGTGCCGGGCCTGCTCCTCCTCCGCCTCGGGCCAGAGGAGGCCGAGCACCCGGTCGCGGCTCGTGCCCCGCCGGGTGCCGGCCGCCACCAGGGCGAGCAGGGCCAGGCGTCGCGGCCCGAGGGCGCGCGAGGGCCCGTCCTCGATCCAGAGCCCGCCGAACGTTCTGATCCGCAAGGAAACCCGGGGCCTGACGGCCGGATGAAGCCGCGCTGACCGGCGCGTGATGGGCGGCGGTTAGCGTCCTCCCCGATTCTCGCGCCCGACCGGCAGTCGGGCAAGGCCGAACCCGGGGTGCTCCGACCATGAAGGTCCTCCCATCCACCCTGGTGCTCCTGGCCCTCGCGGCGCCACCCCTGGCGGCCCAGCAGCACGTCTGGCAGGCCGACCTGCAAGTCAGGGCGCTCAGCGTCTCGGGGGCCAACGGCAACCTCACCGCGCGGGTGGTGGTGGTCGCCGAGCAGGGCGAGGCGATGGACGCCAGGGTGGAGGTGCTCCTCCCGGTCGGGGTCGGGATCGTGGAGCTGGCGCCGGGCTGTGCGGCCGGGCCGAGCGCGCCGGGGGTGCCATCGCTCCGGGCGAGGGTGATCTGCACCATCGGCGACCTCCGGCCCCGCGACGTGCGGGAGTTCCGGGTCACGACGACGGCGGTGCCGGCGGGCGTGGCGCCCCGGTTCGGGGCGATGGCCACCAGCGACACCCCGGACCCGAATCCGAAGAACAACTTCGCCGAGACTGGAGGATCGTGATGCGGACGACGATCGCACGCTGCGTGCTCCTGCTCCTGGCCATCGCGGCCGTCACGCCGGGCCGGGAGGCGGGCGCCCAGATCGGCGGGCTGATCAAGAAGGGGGCGGGCCATGCGGCCAGCGCCGCCGCACCGGCCCCGCCCTCGGTGGGTGAGCCGGTGGCGTTCGACGACGTGATCCTCGAACTCACCCCGGAGCGGCTGGCGCAGATCGCGGCGGGCAAGGCGGCGGCGCGGAAGATCGCGGAGGGGCCGAACGGCCCGGCGGCGATCCGGAAGCGGATCGAGTCGCTGGACGAGCGGCAGGTGGCGATCTACTCCAAGCACGTGGACGAGATCAACGCCTGGGACGAGAAGCGCCGGGCGTCGGAGAATTGCCGTGACTCGGTGCTGGCCGAGGCGACGGACCGCCTGACCTCGCAGTCCGCGTCGCAGTACATGGAGCAGTATCGGCAGCTCGCACTCGACTACGCGGCGGCGCAGGCCCGGGGGGACAGCGCGGCGATGAAGCGGGTGATGGCGGAGATCGAGCGCCAGGGCAAGCCCACCCGCGCGGACACGCTGGCGGCGGAGCGGAGCTGCGGCGCGCCGGCGCCGCCCAGGGTGGTGCAGGAATGGCTCGACCTCAAGTCGCAACTGGAGGCGCTGCAGGAACAACTGGCACAGGCCGAGCAGGCGGTGCGGGACGCCGAGGAGCGGGAGAGCGGGATGAACCAGCGGCAGCTCGCCATCAGTTGCGAGCGGATCAGGATCTACATCGCGCGGATGGAGGCGAAGCAGCAACAGCACGGCTTCACCCAGGCGGAGCTCGACGCGCTGGCGCAGGCGAAGTCGGAGCTCAAGCGACTCTGCGGCGAATGAGGGCGCTGGCGGCGGGGCTGGCGCTGCTGGCGCTGCCGGGCTCGTCGCTCGCGGTCTGGACCGGGCGCGGCTGGGAGGAGTGGTGGCGGTCGGAGCAGGCGCCCGCGGCGTGGGGTGCGGCACTCCCCGCGCTGGCGGGGCGGGTGAGCTGGCGCCGGGTGGCGCCGGGCGTCGAGTGGGGCGAGGCGAGGCTCTCCGGGCCGGGCGTGGCACGGCGGGTCCGGCTCGTGGTGGTGCGGCTCGATCCCGCCCGGGTGGGGTTCAAGCTCGACACCGCGTTCGCGGAGGGACGCGGGCGCGGGGCGTGGACGGTGGATCGGGCGCCAGAGGGGGCACTCGCCGCGATCAACGCGGGACAGTTCTCCGGGGCGGAGCCGTGGGGGTGGCTGGTGCTCGGCGGACGGGAGTATCGCCGGCCCGGGACCGGCCCGCTTTCGGTGGCGATCGCGTTCGACACGGCGGGAGCGGTGCGGTGGATCCCGGCGGATTCAATCAAGGGGGTGCGCGGCCGGCCGGGGGTGGCGGCCGCGTTCCAGTCCTATCCCCTGCTTCTCGCAGGAGGCGTCGTTCCGGAGGCGTTGCGGCAGGAGGGGCTCGGCGTGGACCTCAGGCACCGCGATGCACGCGCGGCATTCGGGCAGGCGCCGGACGGGCGGGTGCTGCTCACCATCACGCGGTTCGACGGCGCGGGCGGGGTGCTCGACTTCGTCCCGTTCGGGCTCACCGTGCCCGAGATGGCGGCGGTGATGGGGGCGCTCGGCGCCCGGGACGCGGTGATGCTGGACGGGGGGATCTCGAGCCAGCTCCTGGTGCGCGATGGGACGCGGGTGAAACGGTGGCGGGGGCTCCGGGAGGTGCCGGTGGGGCTGGTGGTCCGGGGGCGGTGAATCGGGAGCGCTCGCCCTGCGCTGCCTCACGGGATCCCGCGGAGCCAGCCCACCAGGGCCGGCACCAGCCCGGGCACGACCGGCAGGCTCGCATCCCGGTACAACGGCACCTGCTCCGCCGGCTCCATCGAGGCGGCCGTCTTGAAGACGTGGTTCGCGCCCTCGAGCAGGACGGCGGGCGCGTGCGGCCGTGCGGCCCGCAGGCGGTCGAAGTCCTTCCGCGTCGTCTGGAGGTCCATGGTACCGCCCACGAGGAGCACCGGCGGCCGGAGGGCGGCCACCTCCCGCTCGGGGTCGTAGGCAGCCATCCCGGCCAACAGGCGGCGATACTGTGGCTGGAGCAACGGTGCCGCGATGGCCGGCGGGTCCTGCGGGGTCTCGCCGCGCAGGTACGCCGCGAACGCCGAATCCACCGCCGCGGTGGTCGCCGAATCCACCTGCAGGGCGAGCTGGTCGTGCACCACCTCGCGCAGCGGGCGCCCGGTGCCGGCGAGCAGGATGATCCCGGCGACCGGGACGCCGCGATTGCCTGCCAGCACCGAGAGCATCGCCCCCTCGCTGTGGCCCAGCAGGAAGACGCGCCCCACGCGCCCGTCGGCCAGGAGGGTATCCACGGCCGCGGCCAGGTCGCCGACGTAGCCGTCGACCACGATGCTCGACGGATCGATGCCGAGGCTGGCCGGGCCCAGCCCGCGCTTGTCGTACCGGAGGCTCGCGAAGCCGCTGTCGGCCAGCTCGCGGGCGACCTGGCGGTAGAGGTCGGTCTGCACCAGCGGGCCGTTCCCGTTCCGGTCCGTCGGGCCCGAGCCGGCGACGATCAGCACCGCGTCGGGGCGCGCGCCGGCCGGGAGCGTGAGCGTGCCGGGCAGGGTCATCCCCGTGGTCCGGACGTCGAACGCCGATTCCCGCGGGTCGGGGATCTCCTGCGCCGCCGCCCGTACCGGCAGGAGTGCCGCCGCGACGAGCGCCAGCGCCCGTACCGCACCGGATCCACCGCGAGTGGCGCGCCAGTGCGCGAGGACCGCGGCGACGAGGAATCCGCCCAGCAGGGCCACCAGGGTGTAGCGCACCGCCACGAGCGCGACGACGATGACCACCAGCCCCGCTACCATGAGCAGGGCGCCGAAGTAGCGGTGGGCCCGGAGCCAGAGGTCCGGGTCGCGGAGCGTCGCCGGCGTGCGGATGCCGACGATCCAGTTGGGCCGCACCCGCGGCACGAGGTTGCCGACCAGCACGAGGCCGGCGCCGAGGGCCACCCCCACCGCCCGCACGGTCCAATCAGGCCATCCGAGCGTGGCCGCGAGCAGGGCCACGTGCAGCAGTGCCACCAGGGTCACCACGCCCAGGACGACGACGTGCCAGGTGGGCTCGAAGCGCTCGATCGCGGCGGCGGCGAGATGCTCCGGCAGGCGCCCGTCCCGGGCCCCGCGCACCCGCGCGATGCCGGCGAGGAGCCCCCACACGCCCAGGGCGACGAGCGGCATCAGGAGGGCGAAGCCGGCCCGGGCCATCGGCTCGTCGGGTACCGCGACGGGAAGGATGCGACCCCACGCCGGGTACACCACGGCGGGCAGGTCGCCATACGCCAGCGCGGTGAGCGCGAGCGCGAGGAGGATCGGCAGGATCGGCAGCCACTTACGCACGCTTCCCTCCCTTGCTGGTCCAGTCGTAGAGGTGCTCGATGAGCTCCTGGATGACGGTCGCGTTCAGGCTGTAGTGGATGCTGGTGCCGTTC
>JAICEH010000105.1 GCA_025924275.1 Gemmatimonadales bacterium
ATCGTGCTGTCCGCCTCGTTCCTGAGTGTGAGCCCGGGCGCGCCGTCGGGTGACACGGGCGGCCCGTCGGGGGATGGCAGTGCGCCCCGACTGGCGATCGCCGGATCAGCCGATGTCGGTGGACTTGCGGCGCCGGCGGTACTGCGCCCCACCCAGGCCGGCGAGGCCGGTCGCCAGGAGCGTCATCGTGACCGGCTCCGGGGTCGTCGTCTCGGGGGTCGGCGTGGTCGGCGCCGGCGAGGTCACCGGATCCCCCGTCGGGCTGCCCGGCGGAGGCGGGTTGGTCGGCGCACCGGAGGTCGGCGGAGTCGTGGTCGATCCGTCGCCGCCGTCGTCGCCGCCGATCAGCTCGCTGGCGAGGTACGCGCCGCCGCCCACGCCGGCGAGGACCACGACGTACGCGGAGGACAGGAAGCTGCCCTCGTCGTCGTTCTCGTCCTCGTCCCGGCTGGAGCCGAGGACCGCCGGGGCGCCCGCGAGGCTCGCCAGGGTGGAACCCGACTGCAGCAGCAGGGCAGGACTCCCCGCCAGCCGGCCGAATTCCGTCCCGAGCGCACTCACGTACTGCCAGCGACCCGAGGCGTTGGTCCGCAGGTCGGCAGCCGCATCGCCGGGGAAGGCCGCAAGGACGGCCGCGCCGGCGAGAAGGCCGAACAGGGGGGTCGCTCGCATCGGTCACCTCATCTTGGGGAAGCGGATCGCACTGAGCCGCACTGGCGGCGCGGGCCGGAATTGCAAGAGGCAAGCCAGTTTGCTGCCCATTGGGCACGCCGACTCCGCGCCGGACAACTCCTTGTAGGCCCGTCACTTCCAACCGTGCATGCGGATCGTTGCACGGTCCGACGGGGGTGGAGACGGGTCGAGGACCAGCGGCCAGGCCGACGTCTGTTGCGGCCCCGCCTCAACAGTTGTCCCCCGGGACCCCGGTCCCCATTATGGGGCGGCCACGGCGGCCCGCCAGGGCTCGCGGACACTGTTGCGTTGCTGTCGCCTGCTCCCCTCACGACCAGGAGAACCGATGCCGACGAATCCCGTGATGCCGACCCGGTCCGACTCCTCGGCGCCGCGCACCGACGCCCGCGCCGCGATCGCGAGCCTCCTGACGGGACTCGGCATCGCGCTGCTGGTGGCCGCGACGATCGACATCGCCGTGCTCTGGGCCATCCAGCGGGAGCCGAACGCGCAGGCGGACTTCGCCGCCATCACCGCGACGCTGGACAACTTCTCGCTCATCGTGATCGCGCTCGCGGCCCTCGGCGGCGCCCTGATGCTGCGGGAACCGGGCATCGGCGCGGTCCGGGGCCTCGGGGCGCTCTGCCTCATCGCCGGCGGCGTCGCCGGGCTGCTGGGCGTGCTGCTCCTTCTCGACTTCTTCCAGGTGCGCGGGCTGATGCAGGGACCGGCCCGGTCGCTCTTCCTGGCCACGACGGTCAAGGGGCTGGCCCTCGCCGGCCTGTACACGCTCTTCCTGCTGGTCGCCGGGGCCCGCGGCCTGCGGGGCCGCTGAGCCCGCGTCAGTGCCCCATCGCCTCGTGGTGCGGAGCCCCCCGCCGCACCGTGGGGCGGGGCAGTTCCGGCTCGAAGTCCACCGCGGGTCCGCCCTGGTTGGCGGCCCCCATCCGCGCTCCCATCGCCCGCCATTCGTCGTGCGCCACGGTGTCCGATGCCGCGTCGCGGTAGCGGGCGGCGAGTCGCAGCAGCTCCGCGCGCTTCGCCTCGCGGGGGACGAGGTCGGACGCGAGGATGTCGGACACGACGTCGTGCAAGGCGTGCAGGTTGTCGAAGATGGCCGCCGCCTCGGGGTACCGCGCGGCGAAGCGCGGGGCGACCACGGCCGTCATCGGCATCAGGTACGGCAGCCCGTCGAGCCCGGCAGCCACCATCTGCCAGAAGCGCCCCACCGCCTGCGCCACGCGGCGCTGGCGGCCCGCCGCCTCGGCCTCCACCAGGAGCGCATCATAGAGCCCGACCTGCATCCAGTGGTAGGCCCAGATCAGGCCGTTGAACCTGGGGTACCGCTCCCGGAAGGCGAGCGAATACCGGTGTCCCTCCATCAGCTCGAGCGACTTCGGCACCGCGGCCAACGCCAGGTCGGGCCGGGAGCGGTAGTAGCGGAGCAGCTCGGCCACTGCCGCGTCCTTCGCCGGCGGATCGAGGCGCTCGTCGGCCCAGACGTCGTAGATCTGCCGGTGCAGTCCGTGGGCCCAGTCGAACATCAGCTTCACTTCGGGCACCAGGCGGGCGTACTCCACCTCGATCGCCGCCTCCTCGAGCGGGAGGGCCGGCGGGTTCCGCAGGACCCCCTCCACCAGGCGGCGGAATTCCCGCTGCTCGAGCCGCGCCGGGTCGGCACCCGGCCGGGTGAGCAGGGTCTCGTAGAGGATCGCGTGGCCGTAGTCGAAGCCGTTGAACAGCCGGTCGGCGCCGGGATAGGCGCGGCGGAAGACCCAGTTGTGGCGTGCCTGGAGATAGGCCTGCTCGTCCGCGGTGACCCACTGGGCCGCCGCCGGGGTGGCGCGCGCCCCGGCGAGGAGGAGTGCCACGAGCACGAGCCGCCCGGCACTCACGGCGCACCCCCGCGGCCCCGGGCGAATGCGGTCATCCAGCCGAAGCCCAGCCGCACGCCCCATCCCCGTGCCGCCCCCGCGACCCGGTAGCGGAGCCCCGAGTCGAGCACCAGCCGCGGGGTGAGCTGGCGCCGGCCGCCGATCCCAAGGTCCCAGTCCAGGGGGGCCCCGTCGGAGAAGGGATCCCCCGCCAGCACTTCGACGCCCACGAGGGTGGCGGCGAGCGGGAACGCCCGGTCGAGCGCCAGGCCGCCGCGCCAGCGGTGCTGCCCGGCGTGGGCGTCCTCGGACGGCCCGAACGTGCCGGCGGCGTTCAGGTGGACCCGGTGCCGGCCGAACCCGCGGGTTGCTACGGCCCCGACGGTGGTGAACGCAGCCCCCGGCGCCTCGGAGCCGACCGGCAGGAGGACGGAGGCCTCGAGCGCCAGGGCAGGGAGCGTCCCGCTCTCGACGTTGAGCGCGTGCAGCACGCCGAGCTCGATGCCGGCCAGCCCCCCGCGCATCCCGGCCGCGTCGGCCCACGCCAGCGGCACCCCCACCTCGATCTCGGTGCGCGGCAGGAGCCCCACGGCGACCGAGGGCGCCACCGTCCACCCGTAGCCCCCGCCCTCGGCCCGGGTCAGGTCGAGCGGCGAGAGCTGGAACTCGACGCCCTTCCGCTCCAGGGCACGCGCGTCGGTCACGTCGAACGGGTGGCCGCGGTCGAGGTTGTACCAGTCCTGCTGCGCGAGGGCGGTCGAGGGCGCCCCCGCGACCAACGCCGCGGCGAACAGCCCCCTCATCGCACGTGCTTGTACATCAGGTCCACCACCTCGTCGTACATCGCCCGGGCCTCGTCCCCGCCCTGCCGGATGGCGTGGGTGGCGCAGTGCTCCAGGTGGTTCTTCATCAGCGAGCGGGAGACGCCCCGCAGCGCCTCCTGCACCGAGGAGAGCTGCACCAGGATGTCGGCGCAGTAGCGCTCCTCCTCGACCATCTTCTGGAGCCCGCGCACCTGGCCCTCGATCCGGCGGAGCCGGTGCAGGTTCTTCTGCTTGAGCTCGGGGTCCACGCCCACGGCCCTCCGGCCGTCGGGGCCGGCCTCGTGCGAGGCGCCGCAGCCGCAGGTGATCGTCTCGTCGCTCATCGCATCCCTCCCTGGAAGCCCCGGAGCCGCAGGCTGTTGGTGACCACGCTGACCGAGCTGAAGGCCATCGCCGCCGAGGCCAGCACCGGGCTCAGCAGCAGGCCGAGGGCCGGGTAGAGCACGCCCGCGGCGACGGGAATGCCGATCACGTTGTAGATGAAGGCCCAGAACAGGTTCTGGCGCATCGTGCCCATCGTGCGCCGGGCCAGCCCGAGCGCATCGGCCAGGGCGTGCAGGTCGTCGCGGAGCAGGGTCACGTCCGCGGCGTCCGCGGCCACGTCGGCGCCGGCCCCCATGGCGACGCCCACGTCCGCCCGGGCCAGCGCGGGGGCGTCATTCACGCCGTCGCCCACCATCGCCACCACCCGGCCCTCGGCCTGCAGCCGGGTCACGTACGCCAGTTTCCCTTCCGGCAGCACCTCGGCCTCCACGGCATCGATGCCCGCCTCGCGGGCGATCGCCTCGGCCGCACCCCGCCGGTCGCCGGTGAGCATCGCGACCCGGAGGCCCAGGCGGTGGAGGCGTGCCACGGCGGCCCGGCTGGTCGGCTTGAGGCGGTCGGCCAGGGCGATGGCGCCACGGACCTCGCCGTCCACCGCGACCAGCACCGGCGTGGCACCCGAGGCGGCGAACCGCTCAGCGGCCCCGGGCCCGGCCCCCGGCGACACGCCCTCGGCCTCGAGCAGCCTGGCGCTGCCAACCAGCACCTGTCGGCCCGCCACCACGCCCACGGCCCCGAACCCGGCGCGCGCCTCGAACCGATCGGGCGCGGGCAGGTCGAGCCCGCGCTCCTCGGCCCAGGCCACGATCGCGCGGGCGAGGGGATGTTCCGAGCCCCGCTCGAGCCCGGCCGCGAGGCGGGCCGCCTCGTCGTCCAGCGCGGCCTCGGTCACCCGCGGACGCCCCTCGGTGAGCGTGCCGGTCTTGTCGAGGATCACCGTGTCCACGTCGGCGGCGCGCTGGAGCGGCTCCCCGCCCTTGATCAGCACCCCGAGCTCCGCGCCGCGGCCGGTGGCCACCATCACCGCCGTGGGCACCGCCAGGCCCATCGCGCAGGGACAGGCGATGATGAGGACCGCCACCGCGGCGGTGAGCGCGCGGACCGGGTCCCCGCCCAGGAGGGTCCAGGCGACGAACGTCGCGATCGCGATCGAGACCACCACGGGCACGAACACGCCCGAGATCCGGTCGGCCAGGCCCTGGATCGGGGCGCGGGATCCCTGGGCCTCGCGCATCAGCGTCACGATGCGGCCGAGCGCACTGTCGGCCCCGAGTGCCGTCGCGCGGATCCGGAGCGCGCCGGCCTGGTTGAGGGTCCCGCTGCTCACCCGGCTGCCCGGCGTCTTGTCCACCGGGAGGCTCTCGCCGGTGAGCACCGACTCGTCCACGGCGCTGGTGCCCGAGAGCACTTCCCCGTCCACCGGCATCCGCTCGCCGGGCCGGACGAGGATCGTGTCGCCCCGCCGGACCGAGGTGAGCGGCACGGTCGCCTCGCGGCCGTCGCGCACCACGGTGGCCTCGAGCGGCTGCAGCGCCGCGAGCCCGCGGAGCGCCTCGGCGGTGCGCCGCTTGGCCCGCGCCTCGAAGGCGTTCCCAAGGAGCACCAGCGCCACGATGATGATCACCGCCTCGTAGTAGACGTCCGGCGCCACGCCCCGGGCGGCGAACCAGCCCGGCGCCAGCGTCACCGCGGCGGAGAAGAGGAACGCGGCGCCGGTGCCCACCGCCACGAGCGTGTCCATCGTGGCGGAGTGGTGCCGGAACGCGGCCCAGGCGTTGGCGTAGAAGTGCCGGCCAGCCCACGCCATCACCAGCAGCGTGAGGCCCAGGAGCGCCCAGCGGAGGGCGCCGTGGGGGATGGCGTAGAGCCACGGCATAACGCCCCGGAGCGTGGGCTCGAGCGTCTGCATGACCCAGTTCATCACCGGGTCGGTGGCGCCGTGCAGCCCCGCGCCCATCAGGGGCATCGAGAGCAGCATCGCCACGGCGCCGATGCCGAGGCTCACCAGCGAACGGAACCGGAGCCGGCGGTACTCGGCCTCGCGCGAGCGGTCCTGCGCCTCCTGCTCCTCGAACGCCGAGCGGTCGGCGGAGGGCAGCTCGGCGCCGTAGCCGGTGCTGCGCACCGTCTCGAGCAGTTCCTCGGGAGTGGTGGCGGCGGGGTCGTAGGCCACCGTGGCCTGCTCGGTCATCAGGTTGACCGTCGCCCCTCTCACGCCGGGGGCCCGCTCGAGCGCCTGCTGCACCCGGGCCTGGCAGGAGGCGCAGTGCATGCCCGTCACGGGGAAGGTGATCCGCTCGGCGTCAGGTGCCGGCGGGCCGGTGAGTGCGGGTGCGGCGGGCGGTGAGGTCGCGGCCGCTTGCATCACGGGGAGCCCACGGCGCCGGTGCTGGTGCTCGTGCATGGTGGACTCACTCGACCACGAGGCGCCCGCGGAGCATGCTCATCCCGCAGGTGAACTCGTAGGTGCCGGGCTTGTCCGGTGTGAACTCGACCGGGGTCCGGGCGAAGGGCGGGAGGAACTTCCGGACGCCGAAGTCGGGGAAGACCACTTCCTCGGAGCAGCTGGCGTCCTCCTGGCGGTCGAAGACCAGCCGGACCGGCTGGCCGGCGCGGACCCGGATCGAGCCGGGCTCGTAACCGCCGCGGACCGCCACGACGACCTCCTGGGGCCCGCCGGTCGGAGCCGCGGTGGCCGCCACCGGGGTGCGCCCGGCGCGGAAGAACCACCAGTTGACGAAGGTGATGGCGGCGATGCCGCCGAGAAGTACCAGCCAATTGGCCGCGGACACGGGGCCCTCCAGTTGCTCCGGACGGCCCCAAGGTATATACCCCCTCCCCCTATGTCAAGAGGGAGGGTGGAACGCAAGAATCGGAGGAGCTCCGCCGGCGCGGTTCCCCCGACTTCCATGGAGCGTACCGGGATCGAACCGGTGACCTCCTGGTTGCAAACCAGGCGCTCTCCCAGCTGAGCTAACGCCCCGCATCGCCGAATACTCGGCGGGCCCCGCCCCCGACGTCAACCAACGGCCGCTCGGCGCTACCTGCCCCACCGCGCAGGACCGCCCAGCGGCGGCGGCTGGGGTCCGTGCCACCGGGCCGGACGTCGCCCGTGTGCCTAAGCCACGGGCCCACCGGAAGTTGGGCCGGAATCCCCGAGCCGTAGGGTCCCCCTTCGGCCGGGCCCGAAACCTTGTCCGGAGCCCCCGGACCGGCTAGTTTTTGCGTGATTGTGCCGCGCGCCCGCCACAGGGGGGCGCGCCTTCGTACCCGAGCGCATGAGGTCCAGTGGACGCCCAGACTCTCCAGCACATCGCGCTCTTCGAGAAGTGCCGGCATTTCACCAAGGCGCGCGAGGCCCGGGCTGCCGGGCTCTATCCGTACTTCAAGCCCATCTCCGAGTCGGAGGACACGGTCGTCACGATCGAGGGCAAGAAGCGGATCATGCTGGGGTCGAACAACTACCTCGGGCTCACC
>JAICEH010000106.1 GCA_025924275.1 Gemmatimonadales bacterium
CCAGCCGCCCTCAGCCGTCCTCAGCCGCCCTCAGCCGTCGAGTCCAGCCGTCGAGTCCAGCCGTCCCGTCCAGCCGTCGAGTCCAGCCGTCCCGTCCAGCCGTCGAGTCCAGCCGTCCCGTCCAGCCGTCCCGCCTCACCTCCCGACCAGCCCGACCCACCACCCGAACACCGCCGCGTTCCACTCCGGCCGGAGGCAGAGGACGAGCAGCACCGCACTCCCGAGGAGGGCCGCGCGCGACGCCCCGGCGGCGTCGGCCTTCCGCCCCATCAGCCCCACCGGACCCAGGTACACGCTCCCCGCGAGCAGGTAGTAGAACCAGTCGTAGGTGACGTCCCCCCGCCGGGTCCACGTCGTCGCCAGCCACGCGACGTAGCTCGCCCAGAGGACCGCGAGCAGCACCCGCATCGCGAAGCCGAGGGGGGTCACGGCCACCTGGCCGGTGCTGCGCCGGCCCTGCGCCGGCGTCGACATCCGGTCGAGCGGTGCCGCCAGCAGGCGGAAGAGCAGGGTGAAGACGACCGCGCTCGCGAGGAGCCGGGGCAGGTAGGAGAGGATCGGCGGCACCGGGGGACGATGCGGCGCGCCGGCAGCGCCGGCAAGTGGCGGCGGGGAAACCGGCGCCGCACCTTTCCCGTCCGGACCAGGACCTCCCACCGGAACGCCGTCGATGCTCTTTCTCCTCGCCGTGGTGCTCCAGGCCGCCGTCCCCGTGGGGCCCGGCCCGAGCGGGCTCCTCGTGGTCGCCAACAAGCGCGCCGCGACGGCCTCCCTCATCGACGTCGCGTCCGCCCGGACGATCGCCACCCTGCCCACCGGTGCCGGGCCGCACGAGGCCGCGGTCTCGCGGGACGGGCGCTGGGCGGTGATCACCGACTACGGCGCGCAGACACCCGGGAGCTCGCTCACGGTGCTCGACCTCGAGCGGCGCGCCGTGGCCCGGACGGTGGACCTCGTCGTCTTCCGGCGGCCCCACGGCGTGGCGTTCCTCCCGGGCGACTCCCTGGTGGCCGTGACGGTCGAGGCCGACCGGGCGGTCCTGGTAGTGCACGTGGGGCGGGGCGAGGTGGTGGCCCAGGTGGCCACCGACCAGCGCGGCTCGCACCTGATCGCCGTCGCCGCCAACGGCCGGCGGGGGTACACCGCGAACATCCCCGACGGCAGCATCACGGAGGTGGATCTCGTCGCCGGCACGGCGCCGCGCCGCCTTGCGGTCGCCACGATGACCGAGGGCGTGGCGGTGACCCCCGATGGCGGGCAGGTCTGGGTGGGGAGCAACGATGCGCACACGGTGACGGTGGTGGACACCCGCGCGTGGCGCGCCGTGGACACCATCCCCGGTACCACCACGCCCTATCGCATCACCATCACGCCCGACGGCCGGACGGCGCTGGTCTCCTATCCCGGGGAGGATGCGGTCCGGCTGTTCGACACCGCCACCCGCGCCGAGCTCGCGACCGTCTCCATTCCCGGCCCGCGCGCGGGCGACGCGGCCCCGCTGGGCAGCACCGTCTCGGCCGACTCGCGCTGGGCCTACGTGGCGCTCGCGGCGCAGGACGCGGTGGCCGTGGTCGACCTGCATGCCCGCACGGTGCTCAAGTACCTCGACACCGGGCCCGGGCCGGACGGCATCGCGATCGCCGCCGCCGGCCGGTGATCCCCGGACGGCTCCCCCTCCCGGAGGCCGCGGCCGAATCGGCGGCCCGGCTCGGTCACGAGTCGGTGCAGTGCTTCGCCGACCCGGAGTCGGGGTACGCCGGGGTGATCGCGGTGCACAGCACGGCCCTTGGCCCCGCGGTCGGCGGCACCCGCGCCTGGCGCTACGCCTCGCTGGAAGCCGCCGCGCTCGACGCGCTCCGGCTCGCGCGCGGGATGACCGCCAAGAATGCGCTGGCCGGCCTGCCGTGGGGTGGCGGGAAGTCGGTGATCGCGCTGCCGGAGGGGGCGTTCGACCGGGAGGCGGTCTACCGGGCGCACGGTCGGGCCGTGGCGTCGCTCGGCGGCCGCTACGTGACGGCGCCCGACGTGGGCACCGGGCCCGACGACCTGCGCGCGATGCGGCGCGAGGCGCGCTGGGTCCTCGGCCTCGAGTCGGAATCCGCCCGCTCCGGCTGGTGGACGGCGCGCGGCGTCTTCCACGCCATCCGCGGGGCGCTCCGCCATCGCGTGGGCCGTGCCTCGCTCGAGGGCCGGACGGTGGCGGTCCAGGGTGCGGGCTCGGTGGGCGAGGCGCTCTGCCGGTTCCTCGCCCAGGCCGGGGCCACGGTCGTCGTGAGCGACCTCGATCCCGCCCGGGCCCGGAGAGCGGCCGGTCCGGGCGGCCGCACGGAGGTGCCGGAGCGGATCCATCGCGTCGCCGCGGACGTCTTCGCCCCCTGCGCCCTGGGCGGCGTGCTCGACGCGGCGCGCATCCCGGAGCTCGGCGCCCCGGTCGTGGCTGGCGGGGCCAACAACCAGCTGGCGGAGGACGCGGACGCCGAGCGCCTGGCCGCCGCCGGCATCACCTGGGTGCCGGACTACCTGGCCAATGCCGGCGGGGTGATCACGGCGGGCACCGAGCTCCTGGGATGGAACGCGGAGGACGTCCGGCGGCGGGTGGCGGCCATCGAGGACACCACGGTCCGGCTGCTTGGCCTCGCCGACGGCGAGGGCATCACGCCGCTCGCCGCGGCGGAGCGGATGGTGCTGCGACTGCTGGGACGGCCGTGACGACCGCGCCGGCGCCCCGTCCAGCCGTCCCCAGCCGCCTTCAGCCGTCCTCAGCCGTCCTCAGCCGCCCTCGGCCGTCCTCAGCCGTCCTCTCTACCGCGCCAGGGTCACGTTGAGGTACGCCACCTCCCCCGTCACGTCGCGCAGCAGGAAGGGTCGGAGCCAGTGGGGGATGGCCGGCTCGGAGCCCTCATTGGGGAGCTCCACCTCCGCCAGCACCAGCGGGCGGTCGGTGAAGGCGTCCACCTCCCAGGTGAGGTCGCCCTCGGGCACTAGGTAGCGTCGCTTCTCCAGCCGCCGCCCCTCGGTGAGCGGCCACAGCGCGTCGAAGAGCCCGCGCTCGATCTCCTCCTCCAGCTCGATGCGCGCCCCGCCGCGCCCCGCCTTCACGGTCCGGTAGCAGCGCTCGCCGCTCTCGTCCCGGACGTGCCGCAGCCGCTCGACGATCACCTGCCCGGGGAGGTAGCCCTGCCGGATCGAGAGCGAGCTGGCACCCTCGGCCGCCGGCGGCAGGGTGGAGAGCAGGTACTTCCGCTCGATCTCGAGCGGGGGTCCGGTGAGGAGGCCATGCGACTCGAGCCGGGCCGCCAGCTCCCGCGCCTCGGGCACGACGCCGGCGCCGCCGGGCGAGAGCCAGTCGGTCGAAAGCCGGGACCAGGCCGCCACCTCGCGCTCCGACACCTGTTCCGCGAGCCATTTCACCCCGTCCACCGCGTCGGGCGGCGCCTTCCGCAACGCCCGCGCGAGCGCCTCCGCCAGCACCTGCGCGTCCCGGAGCTCGCCCAGGTCGTCCTGGAGGCGGGTGAGCCGACGGAGGAGGTCGTCGCCCCGGACCACCGGCGCGAAGGGCTCGACCAGGTAGCGGAGCCGGTTGGCGGGGATGCGGGCGCGGTGGGAGCGCTCCCGGTCGGCCAGCGTCACCACGCCCGCGAGGTCGTTGTCGAGGGCATCGGCCTCGGTACGGATTCCTGCCGCGGCGGCCCGGGCCAGCGACGGCGCGGGCACGCCGGTCACGTCGGTGGCGGCGAGGCGCTCCCGCGCCCGGGCGAAGTCCACCGCCGGGCCCTGCAGCACCTCCCCCTCGCGGTCCCGGAGCCGGTCCCGGCTCCGGGCGAGGCGGCGAGCCACCCACTCCGCGCCGGGGCGGGCCGGCGCGGGCGCGCGAAGCAGCTCGACGGCGAGCCAGGCGAGCTGGACGTCGAGGTCACGCCCGGGGGAGGTCGCGGCCATCAGCTCGCGGAGCTCGCGGCGGAGCTTCCGGGCGCCGCGGCCGGTGAGCCAGAGTCGGTAGGCGCGGAGCACGCTCCGCACCCGCCGGGCGGAGGTGCGGATGCGGTGCAGGGCGGCTGGAGCCGGCTGTGACGGCCGAGGCAGGCCGTCCATCCCAGCCGTCCCAGCCGCCCCAGCCGTCTCAGCCGTCCCAGCCGCCCCCAGTGCCGCCCCCAGTGCCGCCTCCAGCGCCGCCAGCCGCTCCAGCGCCAGGGCGGCGGCACCGCGGTCTGCAGGGTGGTCGAGGAACTCGGCGGGGTCCGGCATGGGCGGGAGAATCTACCGCTCCGCCGCCCAGAGGCCACGCGGCCGGCCGTGGTCCAGGGCGCGACGCACCGCGGCCTCGTAGCGCGCCCAGTCGGCGGCCCGCCGGCGGAGCTCCTGCCGGCCCGCGGGGGTGAGCTGGTAGTGCCGGGCCCGGCGTCCGTGGTCCGACGGGCCCCACTCGGAGACGAGCAGGCCCTGCCGCTCCAGCCGGTGCAGGGCGGGGTAGAGGGAGCCCTCCTCGACGGCGAAGGCACCGTCGGTCACCAGCCGGATCCAGGCCGCGACCCCGTGCCCGTGGGTGGGCTCCCAGTGGAGCGCCCGCAGGATGAGGAGCTCGAGGGTGCCGGGGAGGAAGGGGAGGGGCATGGGGAGACGGGGAGACGGGAAGGCGGGAAGGCGGGAAGACGGAAGGGAGGCGGGGTGGACGTCCCGGCGTTCCGTCGTCCCGTCTGTCCGAAGCTACCGTCTCTCCCCTAGTTCGACTAGGGGAACCCCCCTCCCCCCGGCCCGGGCCTTGCCCTAACCTCCGGGTGTCGCCGGGCGCCCGCCCCGGCGGCAGGACCCCCGGCCCCGAGGACCCCCGATGGCTGCGCCCGCCTCCGCCCCGCCCGCCCCCGCCACCGTGGCCCTGCAGAACGGCACCGGTGGCGCCCTCGACACCCTCTTCGGCAAGGACGTCTTCACCCGCCGGGTGATGCGCCAGCGCCTGCCGAAGGAGATCTACAAGTCGCTGTTGCGCACCATCGACCACGGGGAGCCGCTCGACCCCACCGTGGCCGACGTGGTGGCCGCCACGATGAAGGACTGGGCCATCGAGAACGGCGCCACCCACTTCACCCACTGGTTCCAGCCGCTCACCGGCCTCACCGCCGAGAAGCACGACTCGCTCGCGAGCCCGGACGGGGCGGGCGGCGTGGTCTAC
This sequence comes from Gemmatimonadales bacterium, assembly GCA_025924275.1. Classification (GTDB taxonomy): domain Bacteria; phylum Gemmatimonadota; class Gemmatimonadetes; order Gemmatimonadales; family GWC2-71-9; genus JAICEH01. The sequence continues at coordinate 5,168 of JAICEH010000106.1, forward strand.
TACTTCTCCGGCGCCGACCTGGTGCAGGGCGAGCCGGACGCCTCCAGCTTCCCGTCGGGCGGCCTCCGGGCCACGTTCGAGGCCCGCGGCTACACCGCGTGGGACCCGACCAGCCCCGCCTTCCTGATGCGGGACAACGGGATGGTCACGCTGGTCATCCCGACGGCGTTCGTCTCCTGGACCGGCGAGGCGCTCGACACCAAGCTGCCGCTGCTCCGCTCGATGGAGGCGCTGTCCAGGCACGCGCTCCGGATCCTCCGGCTCTTCGGCACCGACGCCGGCGTCAACCACGTGGCCACCACCGTGGGGCCGGAGCAGGAGTACTTCCTGGTGGACCGCGAGCTCTACTTCAGGCGGCCCGACCTGGTCACCTGCGAGCGGACCCTCTTCGGCGCCCGGCCGCCCAAGGGCCAGCAGCTCGAGGACCACTACTTCGGCTCGATCCCCCCGCGGGTCCTCGCCTTCATGGGCGAGGTGGAGCGCGAGCTCTACCGGCTCGGCGTGCCGGTCAAGACCCGGCACAACGAGGTGGCGCCCGGCCAGTACGAGATCGCGCCGCTGTTCGAGACCAGCCACATCGCCAGCGACCACCAGATGGTCCTGATGGAGGCGCTCAAGCGGGTGGCCCCGAAGCACGGCCTGCAGGCGCTGCTGCACGAGAAGCCGTTCGCGGGGGTGAACGGCTCGGGCAAGCACAACAACTGGTCGATGGCCACCGACACCGGGGTCAACCTGCTCGACCCGCAGGACGAGACCCACACCAACCTGCAGTTCCTGGTGTTCCTGCTCTCGGTGGTCCGGGCGGTGGACCTGCACGCGGACCTGCTCCGCGCGTCGATCGCCGCCGCCGGCAACGACCACCGGCTGGGCGCCAACGAGGCGCCGCCGGCCATCATCTCGATCTTCCTGGGCGAGATGCTGTCGGACATCCTGGCGCAGGTGGAGGCGGGGCTGCCCAAGCGCACCATCAAGGGCGGCACCCTCGACCTGGGGGCGCGGAGCCTGCCGCAGCTGCCCCGGCACTCCGGCGACCGGAACCGCACCAGCCCGTTCGCCTTCACCGGGAACAAGTTCGAGTTCCGGGCGGTGGGCTCGACGGCCAGCATCGCCTGGCCCAACACGGTGCTCAACACCATCGTCGCCGAGTCGCTGGACTACGTGGCCGGGGAGCTGGAGAAGGCCGCCGGCGCCAAGGCCGCGCCGGAGAAGGTGGCGCAGGCCGCCATCGGGCTGGTGCGCAAGCTGATCCACGAGCACAAGCGGATCATCTTCGACGGCGACAACTACTCCCCCGAGTGGCACGCGGAGGCGAAGCAGCGCGGGCTCCCGATCCTGCAGGACTCGGTCGAGGCGTTCCCGGTGCTCAACGCCAAGAAGACCGCGGACCTCTTCAAGAAATACGGCGTGCTCAACAAGGCCGAAGTCGACAGCCGCTACCACATCGCGGTGGAGAAGTGGGTGAAGCAGCTCTCCATCGAGGCCGACACGATGGGCGTGATGGCCCGGACGCTCATCCTGCCAGCGGCGCTCGAGCACCAGCGGCGCACGGCGGGGGCCGTGGCGGCCGCGCGGGAGGCCGGGGTCGAGGACCAGCGGGGCAAGGCGGACCTCAAGGCGCTGGTGGAGCTGATCGGCGAGTTCCGGGAGGCCACCGACGCGCTCGAGGCCGAGGCGGCGGTGCACCACGACGATCCGATGGCGCACGCGAAGCACATCAAGGCGAAGGTGCGGCCGGCGATGGCGGAGGTGCGGCGGCTGGGCGACCTGCTGCAGCTCGACGTGGCGGCGGACCTCTGGCCGATGCCGGTGTACCGGGAGCTGCTGTTCCTGAAGTAGGTCGACGGTCGACCGTCGCAGGTCGAAGGTCGACGGGGGGCCGGGGGCGGGTGCTTCCGGCCCTCCTTGTCGCACCAATATTCCTTGATATATTGCGGCATGGCTCGCGCCCTGCCG
>JAICEH010000107.1 GCA_025924275.1 Gemmatimonadales bacterium
CGGTGGATCTCGGGGGAGGTCACGGCCCCTAATCAGGCCGCCTCCCCCGCGGACGGGCAAGCCCGTCCCCCCGCTCAGGCGGCCCCGGCCTCCACCGGCGCCTCGGCCAGCTGCCGGAGCTCGACCTCCCCGTCGCCGGCCACGGCCAGGAACCGCTTGTTGAGCTCGATGGCGTGCTCCTTCGACCGCGCCTCGAGGATCGCGAAGCCGCCCACGACCTCCTTCGCCTCGGTGAACGGCCCGTCGGTCACCCGGTAGTCGCCCCCGGTCCGGCGGATCCTCGCACCGAGCGCGCTCGGCAGGCACCCGCCGGTGGCGATCAGCGTGCCGGCGGCGGTCATCTCCTCGATCAGCCGTCCCATCTCGGCGAGGTGCCCGGGCGTCGGCGGCTCGTTCGTCTCGCGCGCCCGGTAGATGCATACGAACCGCATTGTCACTCCTGGTTGAAGGACGTGCAATCGAAATGGTCGATGGGCCGCACCTCGATCCCGCCGCCGAACCAGCGGCCGAGGTTGGCGCCCGGGTGGAGCGAGGCGACCCGCACCGCCTCGTCCAGGTCGGCGGCTTCCACGATGAAGAAGGCGCCGAAGGGCTCCGGGGTGTCGAGGAACGGGCCGTCGGTCACCGAGGGCCCGCCCGCGGTCGGGCGGATGGTCCGCGCCATCCCCGGGAGGGCGAGGGACCCCACCAGCGGCACCTGGCCGCTCCGGTGGAGTGCGGCGTCGTGCGGCTGGCAGGCCTTGCCGACCGCCTCGACGTCCGCCGGGGTCCAGGCGTCGAACTTCGCCCGGTCGTAGTAGCAGAGGCAGAGGAACCTCATGCCAGGAACTCCGTGAGCACGGGCGCCAGCGTGTCCGGCGCCGCCTGGTGGCTCTGGCCCTCGAGCACCCGGCGGGTGGCGCCGGGAATGGCGGCGGCGGTGCGGTCCACCGCGCTCCGGAGCGCCGCGGGGCTCTTCCCGCCGCCGAGCACCAGCGTCGGCACCTTCACCGCCGCGGCGCGCGCCGCCGGCACCTCCCAGTCACCCATGATCGCCGCGTCGTAGGGCAGGGTGTGCGCCACCGCCTCGAGCTTCGGCCACATCGGGAAGAGCCGCATCGCCCAGGCGACGATCCGCGGCATGCCGACCATGTCGGCCATGAAGTACCGCACCGCGGCGCCCCGGCGGCCGGCCCCGAGCAGCGCCTCGAGCCGGCCGCGATGGTCGGGCTCGGGCCCCCCGTTCCGCCGGCCGACATACGGCGGCTCGTACAGCGCGAGCTTCCGCACCGGGAGCCCGGCGGCCGCCGCCTCGAGCGCGAGCGCCGCGCCGGAGGAGAAGCCGAGGAGGTGGGCGGAGCCGCCCGCCTCCCCGATGAGGGCCGCGAGGTCCTCCAGCTCGCGGGCCACCGCGTAGGGCGCGGTGTCGCCGCTCTCGTTCCGGCCCCGCCGGTCCCAGTCGTACACCGTGAACCGCCGGGCCAGGAGCTCGGTCAGCTTCGGCTGCGCCCCGAACGCGCGGCTGCAGAGCGCGCCGCTCACCACGATGAGCGGGGGGCCCTCGCCCCGCCGCTCGTACGCGATGGCCGTCCCGTCCCGGGACCGGGTCCGGAGCGCCGGGCTCACTTCGCCTTCCCCTGCACCTGGTCCAGCTCACGGAACCGCTCGATCGAGGGGCTCTCCCCGAAGTCCTCCAGCTCGAAGACCTGCCGCACCTCGATGTGGCAGTCCGCGCCCGCCGGGTTGGGGAAGCGCTTCGCCCATTCGATCGCCTCCTCGCGCGACTTCACCTGGATCATGGTGAAGCCGGCGATCAGCTCCTTCGTCTCGGCGAAGGGGCCGTCCACCACCGTCCGCCGGTTCCCCTTGTACTCGACCCGGAAGCCCTTCGAGCTCGGCTGGAGCCCGTCGGCGGCGACCAGCACGCCGGCCCTCGCCAGCTCCTCGTGGTAGGTGGCCATCTCGGCGAACATGCTCTCCTCCGGCATCACGCCGGCTTCGGAGTCGCTGGTGGCCTTGACGATGATCATGAACCGCATGGTCGGTCTCCCTCGATACGGGTTGGCCGCGGGGCGCATTCCCCGGGCTCACGGGGACGACGAACGAACGCGGCCGGATTCGACAGCGTCAGGAGCGGGCGTCACAGTGTTGCAGGGTGAACCGTTCAGCCGGCCCTTGGCGCGATGTCCACCTGGATGCCGCGCCACAGGCCCTGGCGGAAGCGGAAGACGCTCAGGCCCGCACGGGTGGCGTGGCCGGTGAGGATGGCGAGCCAGATGTGCATCGGCTGCAGGGTGCCGGTCCGCTGGATCACGAAGCAGATGCCGAGCGGGACGATCACCTGGGAGATGATGGAGATGTAGAGCGGGCTCCGGGTGTCGCCGGTGCCCTGGAGGCCGCCGGTGTAGGTGAGCGCCACGGTGACGAGGAGGCCGGAGAGGCTGAGCACGCGGAGGAGCTGCGAGCCGATCTCCACCACGGCCGGGTCGTTCATCCCGAACACGGCGAGGAGCCGGTCGGGCACCACGAGGAAGAGGATCCCGACGGCCGCGGCGACGCCGAGGCCGAACCAGGCCGCGACGTGCACCGCGGCCTCGGCCCGCTCCGGCTGGCCGGCGCCGAGGTTCTGACCCGCCACCGCGGCGGCCGCGCCCATCAGCCCCACGGAGGTCCAGGTGATGAGCGAGAAGAGCTGGCTGTAGGACACGGCGAACGCCGCCTGCGCCTCGGCGCTCTGCGCCAGCGAGCCGATGAAGGCCAGCATCAGGAGCCCGCCCAGGTTCATCGCCAGCCCCTGGAACCCGGTGGGGAGGCCGAAGCGGAAGAGGGCGCGGATGATGGCCCAGTCGGGGCCCCAGCCCTGGCCCCGGGGGAACGACACCACCCAGCCGCCGCGCCAGAGCTTCACGATGGCATAGAGCGACACCGCGCCGGAGGCCAGCACGGTGCCCATCGCCGAGCCGGTGGTGCCGAAGGCGGGGATGGGGCCGAGGCCGCGGATCAGGACGACGTTGAGCACGAGGTTGAGCACCGTCATCACGATGCCCAGCACCATCGGGGTGCGGGCGTCGCCGGCGGAGCGGAGTGCCCCGCCCAGCATGAAGAACACCAGCATCCCGCTGCTGAAGAGGAACATGATCCGGAGGAAGGGCAGGGCCTCCGCCTTCACCTCCGGGGTGGCGTTCACCAGGTCGAGCAGGGTGGGGGAGAGGACGTACCCCAGCGGGGCCATCACCAGCACCGAGAGGCCGATGGCGGTGAGGAAGGCCTGGTAGACGGTGCGGTCCACCTTGGCCTCCTCGCCGGCGCCGGTGAAGCGCGCCACCAGCACGCTCATCCCGGTGAAGAGCGAGGTGATGAAGATGATGACGATGAGGATGATCTGCCACGAGACGCCGATGGCGGCGTTGCCCCGGAAGCCGACCAGGTGGCCGACCAGGGCGTGGTCCACGATGCCCTGGAGCCCGCCGATGATGTTGGTGAGCATCGTGGGCCAGGCGAGCTTCCAGACCGCGGGACGGAGCGGGCCCTCGACCAGGGAGCGGTCGTAGCGCGAGGCGGGGGCGGTCACGGGCGGAGCGCCACGTACTGCCCCCGGAAGCTCGCCACCAGCCGCTCACCCACCCGGACCTCGGCGTCGAGCTCGATCCGGGCCCGGTTGCGCGCCGCGAGCGTCGCGGCGAAGAGCTCCCACCGCTCCGGCCCCGGCGCGCGGCAGTCGGCCTCGAAGTCGCCCTCGGCGGCCGCCAGGTACTCCATCGAGTTGCCCTGGATCACGATGCGGCCTACGAACCCTCCCGCACGGAGTTTCAGGTGGAGCCAGCTCCACGCGGCGAGGATGGCGACCGCCGAGAGACTCCCTCCGAAGGCGGTCCGGCGGTGGTTGAGGTTGGGCCCGAGCGGGGCCGCGAGCCGGACGCCGTCCGGGCCGGCGGCGAGCACGCGGACGCCGAGCGGGCGGGAGAGCGGGATGTGCTCGTGGAGGTAGTGTTCGAGCGCGGTGGCCTCGGGGGGCACGCTTCCGTCCGCGGTTGCGGGGAGCCGGAATCTACTGCGCGCCGGTTGGTCGCGGCGCGGGTCCCGGGAGCCGGCGCCCCGCGTGCACCGTGACCGCGGAGCCCGCCGCGAGGATGGCGGAGCGGGGCGGCGCCCCGAGGGCGTCGGCGAACTCCGGCCCCCAGACGCCCTCGACGTCGCCGTCGAGGGAGGCCGCGGCGGGGCGGACCGGCCAGGGCGGGTGGCTCACGTGGTATTACCGGGTGCCGCCGTCCCGCGTCGCGGTCCAGCCCCAGTGGCGCACCGTGACGAACCCGGACTCCGAGCCGGCGGCAGGCACGGACGGAGGCACGCCGCCCTCGGCGGCCGCGCGGAGCCCCTGCCAGCGGCCACGGTGGAGCCATTGGTAGGCAACGGCGGACGGCTGGGACGGCTGGGGCGGCTGGTGGATCCGGTGGCGCATCGGGAGGGCGCGGTAGGGCTCGCCGTACCAGGCGCGGGCCACCCACGCCACGGCCCGGCGCGGGACCAGCTCGCGGACGAAGACGACGCCGTGGCGCCACCCTTCCGCGGCCCGCCGGCGCACGTAGAACCGCAGGTTGACCTCGGTGAAGTCCCGGTGGAAGGGGATCGCGACCCCGAGCACCCGGGTGTCGAGGAACCGGAAGCCGACGAGGGTGACCAGCGCGCGGCCTTCGAAGAGGTCGAGCTCGGTTCCCGGCGGCACCCGGGGCCGGAGCGCGCCGGCGTCGAGCTCCCAGGTGAGCAGTGCCAGGTCGCACCACCGCGCGGTGAGGACGGTCCGGCCGGTCACGCACCGGCGGCGGTGCGCCGCGGGAGCACCCGCTCGATCCGCTGGTCGGGCACCAGCCACATCAGGGCCACGCCGACGTAGATGGCCCCCGAGATCCAGGTCTGGAAGTAGGCGGCCGGGATCGCCAGCGCGTACAGCACCGGCGAGAGCCGGCCCTTCCAGTCGGGGCCCACCGCGGCGTGGAGGAGCGAATCCTCCGCCTCGCGGCGGAGGATCAGGGTCTGCAGGATGAAGTAGGCGATGGCCGCCATCAGCAGCACCACGCCGTAGAGCGCCATCGGCGTGGGCGCGAAGTGGTTCTCCCCGATCCACGCGGTGACGAACGGGATCAGCGAGAGCCAGAAGAGGAGGTGCAGGTTGGCCCAGAGGATGCCGCCGCTCACCTCCTCGGTGACGTGCAGCATGTGGTGGTGGTTGTTCCAGTAGATGCCGAGGTAGACGAAGCTCAGGACATAGCTCATGAAGACCGGGACGAGCGGCCGGAGGTCGGCCAGCGCGGTCCCGTGCGGGGCGCGGAGCTCCAGCACCATGATGGTGATGATGATCGCCAGCACGCCGTCGCTGAACGCCTCGAGCCGGTTGGTGCCCATCGGTCCTCCGTTCAGGATATCTTCACGATAACGACCCGGGCGCCGAGGGAGACCCCCCGCCATGTGCTTCTCCGCCAGCGCCAGCTTCGCCGCGTCGGGGCTCACCGCGGTCGCCGGCGTGGTCGCGTTGACCGGGGCGAGGCAGCCCGCTCACCGGCTGCTCGCCGGGATGCCGCTGTTCTTCGCCCTGCAGCAGCTCGCCGAGGGCGTGGTCTGGCTCGCGTCCAGCGGGCGGGTGGACGCGGCGTGGCAGGCGCCCGCGACCGTCACCTTCCTCCTTGCCGCCAGGGTCCTCTGGCCCGCGTGGGTGCCCCTCATGGTCCGGGCGGTGGAGGAGGACCCGGGCCGCCGGCGGGTGCTTTCGGTCCTGCTGGCCCTCGGGGTGCTGGAGAGCGTTCTCGGCGGCTACGCGCTGGTGGCCTTTCCCGTGGCGGCGGACATCGTGGGAGACCACGTCCGTTACGGCATCGGGGCGCCGGTCCTCTTTCGCGTTCCCGTGGACGTCCTCTACTACCTGGTGACGGTGCCCCCGCTGCTCGTCTCCGGCATCCGGATGCTGCGGGCGATCGGCCTGGTGATGGTCGCCGCGCTCATCCTCTCGAAGCTCCTCTATCACGAGTACTTCATCTCGGTCTGGTGCTTCTTCGCGGCGCTCATCAGCGTGCTCGTGGTGGTGGTGGTGGTGCGGGGAAGTGCCGCGCGGGCGGACGCGGTGCCAGCCGCCTAGGGCACCCCGTCGAAGAACTCCACCACCCCGGTCTCGATCGAGTACTCCGCCCCCACCACCAGGAGCCCGCTCCCCTGGATCAGCTGCTCCAGGATCTCCGAGCCGTGCCGGAGGTGGTCGGCGGAGGCGCGGATGTTAGCGCGGGTGGCCTTCCGCGCGAGGGCGGCCCGGTCACGGGCCAGTTCGGTGGCAAGGAGCGGCGCCACCGACGGGCGGATCCGGTCCACGATCGAGCGCAGGTTGCGGGACTGCTCGGCACCGGGACGGGCCAGCTCGTCGAGGGTGGCGGCGATGGCGCCGCACTGCGAGTGCCCCAGGACCACCACGAGCCGGGTGCCGAACTTGGCCGCCGCGAACTCCACGCTCCCCACCTGCGAGGGGGCGACGATGTTGCCGGCCACGCGGATCACGAAGAGGTCGCCGAGCCCCTGGTCGAACACCAGCTCGGCGGGGACGCGGGAGTCGGAGCAACCGAGGATGATGGCGAAGGGCTCCTGCCCGTCCGCCAGCTCGCGCCGCCGGGCGTGGCCGCCGAGCGGCTCGTGGTTCCGGACGTCGGCCACGAACCGGAGGTTGCCCTCGCGCAGGCGCGCCAGGGCCTCGGGGGCGGGGATCATCGGCTGGGGGTGGCGGTCGGCATTCCATCCCTCCGTCGGGGCGGCTCGGCCGTCAATCGTTCACCGGCCGGGGGGTGGAGTCAATCGGGGCGGCGTCACAATCGCCCCGGCTCGCCGGTTCCTCCGACGGGGCGCCTGGCCCCCGGCGGAGGTGACCCATGCACACACGATCGAGGACCGCGCCGATCCCGCCCCGCCCCCGGTGGCGGACCCTGGCGGCGCGGGCAAGCGGGCCGCTCCTCGCGGCCCTCGCCCTGGCCGCCCCGGCGCGGGCGCAGGATTCCGGGTGGCGCGTCCGGCTCGAGCCGGCGCACCAG
>JAICEH010000108.1 GCA_025924275.1 Gemmatimonadales bacterium
CGGCCCGGGCGAGCGCCCCGGCGAAGTCGTCCCCGAACCCCAGGAGCCGGGCGCCCTCCAGGTTGGCCGCCCGCTCCCGCCGGAGCGCCAGGCCCGGGATGCCGGGGAGCGGCGCCTCCGGGCCCAGCGGCACCCGCACCGCCGCGGTCACCTCCCGGCCGGCGAGCAGGGCGCGCACGTGGCCCAGCGCCTCGGTCGAGGCCCGGCCCGAGGCCAGGAGGACGGCCTCCCCCGGCGTGTCCCGCAGGCGGTCGGCGGCACGGGCCAGCGCGGGATCCCAGTCCACCGCGTGGTGCCGGTCGCCGTCCAGCACCAGCGGCGCCTCGACCCGGTCACCCCGGTTCATCCAGCGGTAGTCGGCCCGGCCGGTGTCGCACATGAAGTGCCGGTTCACCTCGAGGTTGGGCCGGGGCCGGAGCCGCACCACCACGTTGTCGCGGGTGTCCACGGTGACGTTGCACCCCTGGGTGCAGCCGGGGCAGATGCTCGCGGTCTTGTCGAGGTCCCAGGCCCGCGCCTTGTGCAGGAAGTCCTTGGAGATGAGGGAGCCGACCGGGCACAGGTCCACCACGTTGCCGGCCCAGGGGTGGTCCAGCTCGCCGTCCTCGAAGATCCCGATGTAGGCCCGGTCGCCGCGGTCGAAGACATCGAGCACCGGCTGCTCCGCCACGTCCTCCATGAAGCGGACGCAGCGGGTGCAGAGGATGCACCGGTTGGGCACGTACAGGATGTCCGGCCCGAAGTCCTCGACCGGGCTGAACCGCTTGGGGTAGTCGGCGTACCGGGTGCCGGCCCGGCCCTCCTGGAAGGTGAAGTCCTGCAGCTCGCACTCGCCGGCCTGGTCGCAGATCGGGCAGTCGAGCGGGTGGTTGATGAGCAGGAACTCGAGCACGCCCTCCCGCGCCTTCCGGGCCTCCGGGCTGTTGACGTGCACCACCTGCCCCTCCGCCACCGCGGTCACGCAGGCGGGCTGGAGCTTGGGGCTCTTCTCCACCTCGACGAGGCACATCCGGCACACCGCGGGCGAGGGGAGCGCCGGGTGGTAGCAGTAGTGGGGGACCAGCACGCCCGCCTGCTTGGCCGCCTCGATGATGGGCGTGCCCGGGGGCACCGCCACCGGCATCCCGTCGATGGTGACGTTGACCAGGTCGGCGCTCATCTCACACCGTCGCCAGCGCGGGCTGCCGCTCGCGCCGGATGTAGGCCTCGAACTCGCCGCGGAACTTCCGGATGCCGCTCACGACGGGGGCGGCGCAGGAATCGCTCAGCACGCAGATGGTCTTCCCGGTCATCTGCTCCCCGAGGTCCACCAGGAGGTCGAGGTCCTCGGGCTTCCCCTGCCCCGCGAGGATCCGCTCCAGCACCCGCGTCGTCCAGCCGGTGCCCTCGCGGCAGTTGGTGCACTGGGCGCAGGACTCGTGGGCGTAGAACCGGGCCAGCCGCCAGAGCTGGTAGACCAGGTCCGCGCTGTCGTCCATCACGATCATGCCGGCGGAGCCGAGCATCGAGCCCTCCGCCACCACGCCCTCGTAATCGGTGACGCACCGCCCGACCTCCTCGGCCGTCATCACCGGCACCGACGAGCCGCCCGGGATCACCGCCTTGAGCGTCCGACCGGGGCGCATCCCGCCGGCCATCTCGAAGATCACGTCCCGCATCGGGGTGCCCATCGTGATCTCGTAGTTGCCGGGCCGCTGCACGTGGCCGCAGACCGAGATCAGCTTGGTGCCGGTGCTCTTGGGGCTCCCCAGGCAGAGGCCGGCGTACCACGCGGCTCCGCGCACCAGGATGTGGGGCACCGCGGCGAGGGTCTCCACGTTGTTGATCGTGGTGGGCATCCCGAAGAGCCCGGCCTGCGCCGGGAAGGGCGGCTTGATCCGGGGATTGCCGCGCTTGCCCTCGATGGAGTTCATCAGCGCGGTCTCTTCGCCGCAGATGTACGCCCCGGCGCCCCGGTGCAGCACCACGTCGATGCGCCGCCCGCTGCCGAGGGCGTCGCCGCCCAGGGCCCCGCGGGCGTAGGCCTCCGCCAGGGCGGCCTCCATGATCGCCCACGCCTCGGTGAACTCGCCCCGGATGTAGATGTAGGCCCGCTCGGCGTGGATGGCGTGCGCCGCGATGGCCACCCCCTCGAGGAGCTGGTGCGGGGTCCACCGCATGATCTCGCGGTCCTTGAACGTGCCGGGCTCCGACTCGTCCGCGTTGCAGACCAGGTAGTGGGGCCGGGCCGACGGCTTCGGCATGAAGGACCACTTGAGCCCGGTCGGGAACCCGGCTCCGCCGCGGCCGCGGAGCCCCGAGGCCTTCACCGCCTCGACCACCGCCTCGGGCGCCATCGCGAGGGCCGTGCGCAGGCCCTCCCAGCCGCCGCGGGCGGCCCAGCCGTCGTACGTCCGGGCCTCGGCCTCGCCGAAGTGGCGCGAGAGGACCGGCGTCTCCTTCGGGTGGATCGGGTGCGGGTAGCCCATCAGGGGTACCTGGCGAGAAGCCCGGCGACCCCCTCGGGGCTGACCGAGTCGTGGAAGTCGTCGTCCACCAGGACCGGGGTGGCGAAGCCGCAGGCGCCGAGGCACTCGACCTCGACCACCGTGAAGCGGCCGTCGGGGCTGGTGGCCCCGAGCTCGCCGCAGCCGGTCTCGCGGAGCAGGGCGCGCATCACGTCCTCGGCGCCACAGAGCCCGCAGGGCGAGGTGGTGCAGACCTGGATGAAGTGCCGCCCCACCGGGTGGGTGTGGTACATGGTGTAGAAGGTGACCACGCCCTTCACGTAGGCCGGCGTGAGCCCGAGGACTTCGGCCACCTCCGCCATGGCCGGCTCGGAGATCCACCCCCGCGCCTGCTGGACCAGCCAGAGGGCCGGCAGGAGGCACGCCTGCCGGGTGGGGTACTTCGGGAAGAGCGCCTCGAGCCGGGCCCTCGTCTCGCCGACGAGGACCGGCTCGTGGGGCGCCGCCGGGTGGGCCGCGCTCATCGGTCGATCTCCCCCATCACGATGTCCACGCTCGCGTTGATGGCGATCACGTCGGAGAGCAGCGCGCCCTCGCACAGCCGGGGCAGGGCCGCCAGGTTGATCATCGAGGGCGGACGGATGCGCCAGCGCACCGGCTTGGCGGTCCCGTCCGACACCAGGTAGGTGCCCAGCTCGCCCTTCGGGTTCTCCACCGCGAAGTAGGCCTCGCCCACCGGAGGGCGCACGCCCTCCATCACCTGCTTGAAGTGGTAGATCATCGCCTCCATGTCGCTCATCGCCCGCGACTTGGGCGGGAGGACCACGCGGGGGTCGTCGACGTTGATCGGCCCGGGCCGGAGCCGGCCCAGGGCCTGCTGGAGGATCCGGTTGGACTGGCGCATCTCCTCGACGCGGACGGCGTACCGGTCGTAGATGTCGCCGTGCTCCCCGACCGGCACGTCGAAGTCGTACTCCTCGTAGCCCAGGTACGGCTTGTCCTTCCGCACGTCGAAGGCGACCCCCGCGGCCCGGAGCATCGGCCCCGAGAGCGACCAGCTGATCGCCTCCGCCGCGCCGATCGCCCCCACGCCCTGGGTCCGCCCGATCCAGATCGCGTTCCGGGAGAACATCGTCTCGATCTCGTCGAGCACCGTGGGGAAGTGGCCGCAGAACTCGGCCAGGCCCCGCTCCCAGCCCTCGGGGATGTCGGCCATCAGGCCGCCCACCCGGGTGAGGCTGGTGGTGAGGCGGGCCCCGGTCCACGCCTCCTGCAGGTTGTAGATCTTCTCCCGCTCGTTGAACGACCAGAGGAACGGCGTGTAGGCCCCGAGGTCGATGCCGGTGGTCCCGAGCCACACCAGGTGGGAGATGATCCGGCTCATCTCGCAGGCGATCACCCGGAGTACCCGGCAGCGCTCCGTCACCTCGATCCCCATCAGCTTCTCCACCCCCAGCGCGAAGCCGACGTTGTTGGCCATCGGGCTCAGGTAGTCGGTGCGGTCGGTGAGCGGGATGATCTGGTTGTAGTGCCGGTACTCGCCCAGCTTCTCGAAGCCGGAGTGCAGGTACCCGATGTGGGGGATCACCCGCCGCACCGTCTCGCCCTCGAGCTCCACCACGAGGCGGAGCACGCCGTGGGTGGCGGGGTGCTGGGGCCCGAGGTTCACCAGCATGTGCTCGGCACCCGGCTCGGCGCCCGCCACGCCGAGCGGCACCCGCACGGGCCGCCCGGCGGCGTCGAGGCCGGGAGTGGCCAGCTCGAGCTCGACGGTGCGGGGCGTCACTCGACCTCCCCGTGGTGGCCGTGGGCCAGGCGCTCCCGCATGTCGTCCGGGAGGTAGTGCATCGCGTCCGCGATCGAGAGCTCCTCGAGGGAATAGTGCTTCTCGGCGGCCCCGCCCAGCGCCTGCCGGGTCTGCTCGGCGCGGCTGAAGTGGCCCCGGAGCGGGAAGTCCTTCCGGAGCGGGTGGCCCTCGGCGTAGGTCTCCCACATCAGGAGCCGGCGCAGGTCGGGGTGCCCGCTGAACCGGATCCCGAACATGTCCCAGACCTCCCGCTCCAGCCAATCGGCGCCGCGCCAGAGGTCGGTGCAGGTCGGGACCGCGAGGGGCCCGTCCTTGGCCAGCTCGACCTTGAGCCGGAGGTCCTCGGCCCGCTCCAGCGCGCGGAGGAACCAGACGACCTCGAGCAGCCGCTCGCGGTCCCGGTACTCGACCGCGGTGACGTCGACCAGGTAATCGTAGCGCTGGCCCGGGGTGTCGCGGAGCCAGGCGAGGATGTCGTGCACCCGGGCTGCGTCCACCAGCACGATGGTGTCCCCCGCCACGACGTCGTGGCGCCGGATGGCCGGCCCGAAGGCCGCGCGGAGCGCCGCCACCGAGGCGGACGGGCCCGCGGCGACCGCCGGCGTCACGCCGACCTCGTCTGGTGCACCGAATTGCCGAAGGGCTCGGAGAGCTCGTCCACCCGCTCGGCCGGCAGGAAGAGGCCGTCGGGCCGCACCGGGCGGTCGGCGCGGAGGGCCCCGTCCGTCACGCTCTCGCCCTGGATCTTCTTCTGCAGGAGCAGGATGCCGTACATCAGCCCCTCGGGGCGCGGCGGGCAGCCCGGGACGTAGACATCCACCGGGATGATCGTGTCGATGCCCTGCACCATCGCGTAGTTGTCGAAGATGCCGCCGGAGCTGGCGCAGGCGCCCATCGAGATGGCCCACTTGGGCTGCGGCATCTGGTCCCAGATGCGCCGGATGACGGGCGCCAGCTTGAACGGGAGGCGCCCGGCGCAGATCAGCACGTCCGCCTGCCGCGGCGAGAAGCTCTGCCGCTCCATCCCGAACCGCGCGAGGTCGTACCGGCTCGCCGCGGTCGCCATGAACTCGATGGCGCAGCAGGCGGTGCCGAAGGGCATCGGCCAGAGCGAGTTCTTCCGTGCCCAGTTCATCAGGAAGTCGAGCCGCGTCGTGACCCAGTTGGGCGAGGCGTGCGAGACGACCGCGGGGTCGCCGGGCAGCCCGGTGGACTCGATCAGTCCCATTCGAACGCCCCCCGCTTCCAGAGGTACACGTAGCCGACGGCGAGGATGCCGACGAACACCAGCATCTCCGCCAGCAGGAGGGCCCGGATCTCCCGCAGCTGGTTGAACGCCACCGCCCACGGGAACATGAAGACCGTCTCGATGTCGAAGAGGATGAAGAGCATCGCGACGAGGTAGAACTTGACCGAGAACCGCTCCCGGGCGCTCCCCAGCACCGGGATGCCGGACTCGTACGGCTGGCGCATCACCTCGGTCTGCTTCCCCCACGAGATCGCGTGGGAGAGCCCGGTGAGCAGGACGGCGTTCGCCGCCACGAAGAGGACGACGAGGAGCAGCGCGATGTACGACTGGCTCATCGGCCCGGGGCCTTTCGCGTGGGTGCCGGGAAGGCCGGAAGTCTATCGCCATCCCGCGGGGAGTTCAATCCCGCCAAGTCGTGGCGCGGCAACGGGGTGGGCCCGCTATATTCCCCGCCCTGACGCCCCGAAACCACCCTGCCCGACCCGCGAGGTGCCGGTGTCCATCAAGTCCGACCGCTGGATCCGCCGCATGGCCCGCGACCACGCCATGATCGATCCCTTCCAGGACGCGCAGGTCCGGGCGGCCGACGCCCAGGGGCGCAAGGTGATCTCCTACGGCGTCTCCTCCTACGGCTACGACATGCGGGTGGCGCCGGAGTTCAAGATCTTCACCAACGTGCTCTCCGCGATGGTGGACCCGAAGGCGTTCGACCCCCGGAGCCTGGTCGAGTTCGAGGGGGAGGTGTGCATCGTGCCGCCCAACTCGTTCGCCCTCGCGCGCTCGGTGGAGTACTTCCGGATCCCCCGGAACGTGCTGACGATCTGCGTGGGGAAGAGCACCTACGCCCGCTGCGGCATCATCACCAACGTGACGCCGTTCGAGCCCGAATGGGAGGGGCACGTGACGCTGGAGATCAGCAACACGACGCCGCTGCCCGCCAAGATCTACGCCAACGAGGGGATCTGCCAGGTGCTGTTCTTCGAGGCGGACGACGATGACGTCTGCGAGACCAGCTACCGCGACAAGGCGGGGAAGTACCAGGGCCAGGTCGGGGTGACCCTCCCGCGGCTCTAGCCCCCGAGCGCCGCCGCCGCCGCGGCCACGTGCGCCGCCGCCCGCAGGGCCCGGGCGGCGAGGTCGGCGGCCTCGACGCCCGCGCGCACGGCGTCCCGCTCCTCGAGCGCCTCGGCCACGCCCGGCAGCAGGATGGTGGCATAGCCGCGGTCGCGGTCGGAGGCGACGAGCAGGTTCCGCACCCAGGGCCGGCCGGTCAGGCCGGCCTCCCGGACGAACTCGCGATCCGCCGCCCGCAGCAGGCGGTTGGCCGAGTCG
Source organism: Gemmatimonadales bacterium (assembly GCA_025924275.1). Lineage (GTDB taxonomy): Bacteria > Gemmatimonadota > Gemmatimonadetes > Gemmatimonadales > GWC2-71-9 > JAICEH01. The sequence continues at coordinate 6,836 of JAICEH010000108.1, forward strand.
GCCGCCTCGGCCGTCCCGTCCCCGCCCCCGCTCCCCCTGCCGGCGTGCGAGGCCCGCCACGCCTCGAGCCGCTGCCCTGCCGCCGCGAGCGAGTCGAATCCGGCCACCAGGGCCATCCCCGCACCGAACGCGATCCCGCGCTCCTCCGCCCGGCGCACCAGGGCCCGCGCCGCCTCCGCGTA
>JAICEH010000109.1 GCA_025924275.1 Gemmatimonadales bacterium
GATCTCCTCGGTGCCCCTGCCGGACCTCATCCCGATGATCGCCGGGGCGCCGGCCGAGGTGCTGGAGGCCGCCGGGCGGCTCGCCTGCACCACCCTGGTGCTGGTGAACCTCGGCGTGGCCCGGCCCGACGTCTCCGACGCCAGCTGGAACTACTACTACGACGACGAGTTCCCCTTCAGCCGCGTGAGCTATCCCCGCACCTTCTCCACCCGCACGGTCCCGGAGGGGATGAGCGCCATCCAGGCGGAGGTCTACTTCTCGCGGAAGTACCGGCCGCTCGAGGGTCCGCCGGACTCCTGGATCGAGCCGACCATCGCCGGCCTGACCCGGTGCGGGGTCCTCCGCCCCGACGACCGGATCGTCCTCCGTCAGGCGATGCTCATTCCCTATGCGAACATCATCTTCGACCTCGAGCGGGTCGACGCGCTGCGCATCGTCCACGGCTTCCTGGACGAGCTGGGGATCGGCTACTGCGGGCGCTACGGGGAATGGGGGTACCTCTGGTCGGACGAGGCCTTCCGCAGCGGCGAGCGGGCCGCCCAGGCGGCCCTGGACCGGAGCGTGGCGGGGAGCCCGGCCGCGTGACCACGCCCGACCGGACGCCCCGGGTGAGCATCGCCATCCCGGTCTACAACGGGGAGCGGTTCCTCCGCGCGTCGATCGAGGGGCTGCTGGCGCAGACCTTCACCGACTTCGAGCTGGTCATCGCCGACAACGCCTCCACCGACGCCACCGAGGCCATCTGCCGGGAGTATGTGGCGCGGGACGTCCGGGTGCGGTACCATCGCAACGAGCGCAACCTCGGCGGCCCGGGGAACTTCCGGCGGGTCTTCCACCTCTCCCGCGGCGAGTACCACAAGTGGTCCACCGCCGACGACCTCTGGCATCCCACCCTGGTGGAGCGGTGCGTCGCGGTGCTCGATGCCCGGCCCGACGTGGTCCTGGCCTATCCCCGCTCGAACATCGTGGATGCCGCCGGGGCGGTCGTCCGGACCTTCGACGACCCCCTCGACCTGCCGGAGGAGTCCGCGGCCGAGCGGGTGCGGCACGTGATGGAGAAGAGCACGCTCTGCCACGCGCACCTGGGCGTGCTGCGCCGCTCGGCGATGCTCCGCACGGGGCTCATCGGCAGCGAGCTCGCCTCCGACGTCCGGTTCCTGGCCGAGATGGCGATGGTGGGGAAGTTCGCGGTGGTGCCGGAGTACCTCTTCGGCCGGCGGTTCCACGAGGCCTCGTCCAGCTGGGACCGGGACGACGTCGAATGGCAGCGGCAGTACTACGCGCCCGGGCGCCCCGGCCTGGCTGGCTTCGGCACCTGGCGGCGCTATGCCCACCTGTTGCATCGCGCGCTGCGCGTGCCGCTGGCGACGCGCGACCGGTGGGAGGTCATTCGGTTCCTCGGGCGCCGGATGCGGTGGGAGCGCGCCACCCTGGCGCGGGAACTGGTGCAGGGCCGGTTCACCCCGCGGGACGTGCACCTCAGCCATCCCCGATGACCGGCCGGCCGGCGCGTCCGCGCCGGCCGCCTCAGACCTGCTTCTCCTCCAGCAGGGCGAAGAACTCCGCCGGCTCCCGGAGCCGGCGGAGCCGCTCGACCACGTCCGCCTCCTTGGCGAACTGCGCGATCCGTCCGAGCACCGGCAGGTACTGGTTGGAGACCTCCAGGGGCGGCGCGACGATCAGGAAGAGGAAGTGGACCGGCTTGTCGTCGATGGCCCGGAAGTCGAGCCCGGCGGCATGGCGGCCGAAGGCCAGGCGGAGCCGGCTCGCCACCAGGGAGCGGCAGTGGGGGATGGCGATGCCCCGGCCGACGCCGGTCGAGCCCAGGTTCTCCCGCCGCTTGAGCACCTTGAGGAGGGTCTGGGTCGACCGCTCGTCGAGGCGGAGCAGGGCGACCATCTCCTGGAGGGCCTCGTCCTTGGTCGAGGCCTGGAGGTCGAGCGAGACGGCGTCGTCGGTGAAGAAGTCGCGGAGGCGCATCGGGGCAACTTGCCCCCGGCCCCGCGGGGTGTCAATCGGGCGCCCGCTCCTCGCGTTGCCCGGCCCGGCGTCGGCAAGTATCTTTGCCGTATGGAGTTGCCCTACTCGACCCCACTTCCGTTCCCGCTGATCCTCGCCCCGATGGCGGGGGTCTCCGAGGCGCCGTTCCGGCAGGTCTGCCGCAGCCTCGGCGCGGACGTGGTGATGTCCGAGTTTCTTTCCTCGGAGGCCATCCGGCGGCGCATCAAGTCCACCCTCGAAGGGGCGGACTTCGAGGAGTGCGAGCGGCCCATCGGCATCCAGATCTACGGGAGCGACCCGGCCGCGATGGCCGAGGCGGCCGGGGTGATCACGGGCCATTACCGGCCGGAGTTCATCGACATCAACTTCGGCTGCCCGGTGAAGAAGGTGGTCCAGCGGAACGGCGGCTCCGGCTGCCTGCGCGACCTGGGGCTCGTGGACCGGATCATCCGCGCGGTCGTCGCGGCCACCGACCTACCGGTGACCGTCAAGACGCGGAGCGGGTGGAGCGACGACGCACGCGACCCGGTGGGGATCGCCCTGCGTATGCAGGACGCCGGCGCCCGCGCCTTCACCCTCCACGCGCGGACCCGCACGCAGATGTTCACCGGCCGGGCGGACTGGGACGAGATCGCGCGGGTGGTGGAGGCGCTGGACATTCCGGTCATCGGGAACGGCGACCTCCAGGCCGCCGAGGACGTGGTGCGCATGCGGGATCACACCGGCTGCGCGGGCGTGATGGTGGGCCGCGGATCGTTCGGCAACCCCTGGCTGTTCCGGGAGGCCCGGGCGCTGCTGGCCGGGGCCGCAGCGCCGGCCCGGCCGGACGCTGCCGAGCGCTTCCGCGTGGCACTCGAGCACGCCCGCCTGGCCCTCCGGCTGCAGGGCGACTCCCGGAAGACGATGGTGGAGTTCCGCAAGCACTTCGGCTGGTACACCCGCGGGCTGCCGCATGCGAGCGACCTGCGGCAGCGGCTCTTCCAGATCGAGTCCATCGCCGAGGCCGAGGCCATCTTCGTGGAGTACCTCGAGCCGACCGCACGCGCCGCGTGACACCGGAGCAGCTCGAGGCCCTCCTTGCCGAGGTCGCCACAGGGCGACTGGCGCCGGCAGCGGCGCTGGAGCGGCTGCGGCACTTCCCCGGCGAGGTCCTCCCCTTCGCGCACATCGATCACCATCGCGCCCTCCGGAACGGCCAGCCCGAGGTGGTCCTCTGCGGCCCGAAGACGGTGGAGCAGGTGCTGGCGATCTGCGATCGCCTCGAGGCGGCGAGCGGCACGTTCCTCGGCACCCGCGTGACCGAGCCGCAGGCCGCCGCGCTCGCCGCCCGCCATCCCCGGCTCGAGTGGAACCCGCTGGCCCGGACCGCCTGGCTGCCACCCGACCCGCGGCCCGCGCCGCGGGGTCGCGGCCCCATCCTCGTGATCTCGGCCGGCACCAGTGACCTCCCCGTGGCCGAGGAAGCGGCGGTGACGGCCGAGGCGCTGGGCAACGCGGTCGAAAGGCTTCCCGACGTCGGTGTCGCGGGACTTCACCGCCTGCTGGGAGCCGGCGAGCGGCTCGCCCGGGCCGCCGTGCTCATCGTCGTGGCGGGCATGGAGGGCGCGCTCCCGAGCGTCGTCGGCGGGCTGGTGCGGTCGCCGGTGATCGCGGTGCCGACCAGCGTGGGTTACGGGGCGGCCTTCGGGGGGCTGGCGGCCCTGCTCGGCATGCTGAATTCCTGCGCGGCCGGGGTCACGGTGGTGAACATCGACAACGGCTTCGGCGCGGCCGCGGCCGCGAGCCGGATCAACCAGGGGAGCTGAGTGATCCGGCGCCTCTCGGGAGCCACGCCGCGATGGAGGCCGGTTGCACGCCGGCGGTCGCGCCGGCCATCCCGCCCCCAGCAGCAGGGATGCTCGCGATGAACTCGCAATTCTGGCTGGCGGGGATCGGGCTTGCGCTGGGGGCCGTCGGCGGCTTCGTCCTGGGCGGCGTGCGCCGTGCCCTCCGCCGGCCCGCCCCGCCGCGGGGCGTGGCCCCGCACCTCCTCCCCGACCCGGCCCTCGCCTGGCTCCGGCGCGCCACCGGGGCGGCCGGGGTCTGGACGCTCGAGGGGGCGGAGGGCGGGGGCCGCCTGCTTCATCACGCGCTCGACCCGGCGGCCCCGCCGGCCGAAGCCGTCTCGGAGCTGGTCGAGCGACGCCTGGAGGCACTCGCCGCCGGCAGTGCCACCGGAACGGTGGAGCGGCTGAGCGGAGGCACCCTGGTGGCCGAGGCAGGGCACGGCGCGGCGGCCGGGGTCCTGCTCCCGGGCGACTCGACGCTCGACGTCCTGGAGGACGCGCGCTTCTCGCTGGCCGAGCTGCTCGAGGGTCTCCGGCAGCGCCCGGTGCTCCGCGACGTGGTGCAGTCGCCCGGGGAGCAGACCGGCGAGTCGGTGGGAAGCGTGGGGCTCCGGCTGGCCGCCCAGCTCGAGCGGGCCACCGGGGGGGCCGTCGTGGTGGCGGCCGGGACCGGCGACGCGGTGCGCATCATCGGGACGTCGCCCCTGGCGGATCCCCGGCTCCGTGACCGCGATGCCCCGCCGGGCTCGTGGCTCGCCCGGGCGGCCGGCGGTGCGGAGCCGCCCGATGCACTGGAGGAGGATCCGCTCGACGACCTGGTCCCGGATCGCCGGCGCCGGGCCGGGCGGTGGCATGTGCGCACCATCCGGAGCGAGGGGCAGCCGGTCGGGGCGGTCGCGATGCTCCTGCCGCCGGAGCAGCGCTTCGGCGGGGCCCTCGCGGCCGAGGTGCTCGGGGCGCTGGGCCATGCCGGCCCGCGGCTGCTGGAGGCGGAGATGCTCGCGCAGCGCACCCGCCAGTCGGAGACCGACGCGCTCACCGGCCTGGCGAACCGACGCGGGCTCGATGCTTCCTCCTTCCGCGAGCAGGGGGAGACCGCCGGCGTCTACATCGCGGCGGACCTGGACAAGTTCAAGATCCTCAACGACACCCTGGGCCACGAGGCAGGCGACGCTGCCCTGGTCCACTTCGCCGGGGTCCTCCGCGCCCAGCTCCGGGGAACGGACGTCGCCGCCCGGGTGGGGGGTGAGGAATTCGGGATCTGGCTGCCGGGGCAGTCGCTCGAGGAGGGAGTGCGGGTCGCGGAGCGGATCCGCCACGCCCTCGGCGCGAGCCGGCTCAACTGGCAGGGCCACCAGCGCCCGCTGAGTGCGAGTTTCGGCGTGGCCGCCTGCCCCGAGACCAGCCGACACCGGGAGAACCTGGTGCAGCAGGCGGATGCGGCCCTGTACAAGGCCAAGGAACTGGGCCGGAACCGGGTTGAGGCGGCGCAACGCAAATAGTGGTGGCTCAACGATTTCGCCGAGGACCCTTGACCCAAGACTTCAAGTCGGGTAGGCTTCGGACACATCCAACCCGGGGGCGATCGGCTTCGACGGGCTAGTTGAACGGAAGGCTGCGTGCCGAGGTCCGGACCCCTCGTTAAACCGTCTGGAAACGATCCAACTGCCAACTCTGATCTGGCGCTGGCTGCGTAAGCTGAGCTAAGCTCGCTTCACGCACCACCGCTGTGGGGGGCCCGCCCGGGGCGTCACGCAGCGGAAAAGCAAACCGGGCTGGTTTCCGGAGTGCCCCGAGTCCGGAAACGAGAACCAAGGGGATTGGCGCCGCGGCGGTCGGTCCGTCACCGCTGCGGGGCGACATCGAGACGGACCTACGCACGTAGTGGCCGGCCTGGATGCTGGTTCGGGCCAGGGTTCGATTCCCTGCGCCTCCACTGGGGCCGTCCTCCGCGAGGGGGACGGCCCTTCTGTTGGCTGCGAGTGGCGCGTCGCAGGCCGGCTTCTCGACTGGCGACCCGCGGCTCGTGACTCAGCGCACGAGCGCGTCCCTCGCTTCCAGCGCCAGCCGGAGCGCCTGCTCGGGCGTCCGGCCGAGGACGTTCAGGTGCCCCATCTTCCGCCCGGGGCGCGCCTCCGCCTTGCCGTAGAGATGCAGCTTGGCTCCGGGCAGCCGGAGCGCCTCCTCCCAGCGCGGCTCACCCGTCGCCCAGAGGTCTCCCAGCAGGTTGACCATCGCCACCGGCGAGAGGAGTTCCGCGCTCCCCAGCGGCAGGCCGCAGACGGCGCGCAGCTGCTGCTCGAACTGGTCGGTGGTGCAGGCATCGAGGGTCCAGTGCCCGCTGTTGTGGGGCCGGGGGGCGAGCTCATTCACGCTGAGCGCGCCCTCCGCCACGAACAACTCCACCGCCAGCACGCCCACGTACTCGAGCGCGGCGGCCACCCGGCCGGCGAGGTCGAGCGCGGCGGCGGCGAGGCGCGCGGGGACGGTGGCGGGCACGACCGTGGTCTCGAGGATCCCGTCCGCGTGCCGGTTCTCGGACACCGGGAACGGGCGCAGTTCCCCGTCCGCGCCGCGGGCCAGGACCACCGAGAGTTCCGCCTCGAGCTCGAGCCGCCGCTCGAGCACGCACGGCACGTTGCCGAACCGGGTGAAGGCCTCCGCGAGCTCGTCCGCCGAACCGACGCCCGCCTGGCCCTTCCCGTCGTACCCCAGCCGGCTGGTCTTGAGCAGGGCCGGGGTGCCGACCTCGGCGAGCGCCTCCCGGAGGTCGGCGGCGCTCACCACCGCCCGGAACGGGGCGGTCGGGAAGCCACGGTCCCGGAGGAACGACTTCTCCGCGATCCGGTCCTGCGCGATCGCCACCGCGTGGACCGGGGGCCGGACGGTGACCCGGGCGGCGAGCGCCGCGAGCGTCGCCGCGGGGACGTTCTCGAACTCGGTGGTGACGACGGCGACGCGGCGCGCAAAATCGGCGAGGGCGGCGGTGTCGAGATAATTGCCGATGATGGTTTTCGCGGCGACGCGTGAGGCGGGGCTGTCGGGCTCATCGGTGAAGATGCAGACGTCGAAGCCGAGTTGTGCGGCGGCGATCGCGAGCATGCGGCCGAGTTGGCCGCCGCCGAGGATGCCGA
>JAICEH010000110.1 GCA_025924275.1 Gemmatimonadales bacterium
ACGCATGCCGAAGATGAAGACCAAGCGGGCCGCGATGAAGCGGTTCAAGAAGACCGGCTCGGGGAAGCTCAAGCGCTTCCACGCGAACCATTCGCACATCCTGACCAAGAAGACCCGCAAGCGGAAGAACCGGCTCAAGAAGGGCGCGCTGGTGTCCTCGGCCGACTTCCCGCGCGTCAGCCGCCTCCTCCAGGCGTAAGGGAGACCGACCATGCCTCGCGTCAAGAACGGCGTCGCGCACCACGCCCGGAAGAAGAAGATCATGAAGGCCGCCAAGGGCGGCTTCCAGTCGCGCAGCAAGCTGTACAAGGCGGCCAAGGAGAACGTCGAGCGCGGCCTGGCCTATGCCTACCGTGACCGGCGCAAGAAGAAGGGCGACTTCCGGCGGCTCTGGATCACCCGGATCAACGCCGCGGCCCGCATCCACGGCCTCTCCTACAGCCGGATGATGGACGGGCTGAAGCGGGCCGGGGTGGAGATCAACCGGAAGGTGCTCGCCGACCTCGCCGTGCGGGACGCCGACGCGTTCGCGCGCGTGGCCGAGGTGGCGAAGGCCGCGAAGTAGCCGGGGCCCCGGTGCATCCCGCGCTCGCGCGCCTTGCCGAGCGCCTGGCGCGCGTGCCCGCCCTGGGCGCCGCCGAGCTCGAGGCCGAGCACGTCGCCGTGCTCGGCCGCAAGAGCGGGGAGCTCACCGCGCTCCTCAAGTCCCTCGCCACGCTCCCCCTCGAGGACCGCAAGGCGGTCGGCGCGGAGGCGAACCGCCTTCGCGCCGACTTCGAGGCGGCCTTCGAGCGACGGAAGGCGGCGCTTGCGGCCGAGGCGGGCCGCGCCGCGTGGCGGGGCGTGGACCTCACGATGCCGGGCCGCGGGCGGTGGACCGGCTCGCGCCACCCGGTCACGCTCGTCCTCGACGAGGTCACGGCGATCTTCCGCGGGCTGGGCTTCGTCCGGGCCACCGGGCCCGAGGCCGAGTCCGAATGGCTCAACTTCCTCGCGCTCAACTTCCCCGCCGACCACCCGGCAATGGACATGCACGACACCCTCTACCTCGGCGGGGACGCCGGGCCGGAGGGCCGGATGCTGCTCCGCACCCACACCTCCCCCGTGCAGGTGCGGGTGCTCCGGGAGGGCGCGTTGCCGGTCCGGGTGATCATCCCCGGGACGGTCTACCGCAAGGACCCCTTCGACGCCTCGCACGCGCCGGTGTTCACCCAGGTGGAGGGGCTCGCGGTGGACGAGGGCATCAGCTTCGTGGACCTGAAGGCCACGCTGGCCCACTTCGCCCGCGCGCTCTTCGGCGGGGACACCGCGGTGCGCTTCCGGCCCTCCTACTTCCCCTTCACCGAACCCTCGGCGGAGATGGACGTCTCCTGCCGGATCTGCGGCGGGAACGGGTGCGCCGCCTGCAAGGGCTCCGGCTGGATGGAGATCCTCGGCTGCGGGATGGTGCACCCGACGGTGCTCGCGAACTGCGGAATCGACCCCGAGCGATACACCGGTTTCGCCTTCGGGATGGGTCCGGAGCGGATCGCGATGAACCGGTTCGGCATTCCCGACATTCGGCAGCTCTACGACGGGGACATGCGGTTCCTGGGGCAGTTCGGATGAACCTCTCCCGCCGCTGGCTCGAGGCGTTCCTCCGACGCCCGCTCGACCCCCAGGAGACCGCCGCCCGCCTGGCGATGCTCGGCGCCCCGGTGGACGCCATCGAACCGGTGGCCGCCGAGCTCCGTGCGGTCGTGGTCGGGATGGTGGAGGACGTGCGGCCGCACCCCAACGCCGACCGCCTGCGCCTCTGCCTGGTGAACGACGGCGGTCCGGAGCGGCGCCACGTGGTGTGCGGCGCCGCCAACGTCCAGGCGGGCGTGCGCTACCCCTTCGCCCGCGTCGGGACCACGCTGCCCGGCGGGCTGGTCCTCGAGCGGCGGAAGATCCGGGGGGAGGTGAGCGAGGGGATGCTCTGCTCCGCCCGGGAGCTCGGCCTGGGCGACGACCACGAGGGCATTCTCCCGCTCGACACCGACGCGCCGCCCGGGACACCGCTCACCCGCGTGCTCGCGGTGGACGACGACCGGTTCGTCGTCGACGTGACGCCGAACCGGCCCGACCTCCTCTGCCACAAGGGCGTGGCGCGGGAGCTGGCTGCCGCGACGGGGGACGCCCTCCGCCTGCCGGAGCTTCCCGGCGCACCGGAGCTGCCACTGGGTTCCCCCCGGCGCGAAGGCGCCGAGGCGAGGGTGGACGGTGTGCGAGTCGCGATCGAGGACCCCGAAACCTGCCCCCGGTTCACTGCCGCCGTGCTGCGGGGCGTCAAGGTGGGGCCGTCGCCGGCCTGGCTCCGCCGCCGGCTCGAGGCCGTGGGCCAGCGCAGCATCAACAACGTGGTGGACGCCACCAACTGGGTCCTGCTGGAGCTGAACCGGCCGATGCACGCCTTCGACCTGGCGCGGCTGGCCGGGCCCGAGCTGGTCGTCCGCCGCGCGCGCCCCGGCGAGTCGATCGTGACGCTCGACGGGCAGCGCCGCGCGCTGGACCCGGCGATGGCGGTCGTGGCCGACGCCCGCGGGGCCCAGGCGGTCGGGGGCGTCATGGGGGGGCAGGAGAGCGAGGTGGGTGAGGCCACCACCGACATCTTCCTCGAGTGCGCCTGGTGGCTCCCCGCGCGGATCCGCGCCACCCGGCGCGCCCTGGGGCTCGCCACCGAGGCCAGCTACCGCTTCGAGCGCGGGGTGGATCCCACCAACGGCGCCGAGGCGGTGCGCCGGTGCGCCGAACTCGTCCTCGCCACCGGCGGCGGGGAAGTGCGCGAGGAGATCATCGACCTCTGGCCGCAGCCCACGCATCCGCCCCGCATCTTCCTTCGCCCCGCGCGGGTAGCCCGGGTCCTCGGCGTGGAGGTGCCCTGGCCCCGGATCGAGGAGTACCTGGTCCGCCTCGGGTGCACCGTCGTCTTCAAGCCGGAGGACGGCCGGATGGCGGTGGACGTCCCCGGCTGGCGACCCGACCTGCGCGAGGAGGTGGACCTGGTCGAGGAGGTGGCCCGGCTCCACGGTTATGGGAGCCTGCCCGACGAGCTGCGGCCGTTCCGGGTGGGGGAGCGCCGGGACGATCCGGCCGAGGTGGCCGACGACCGGATCCGCGACGGTCTGGTGGCGCAGGGGCTCCGGGAGGCCCGGATGCTTCCGCTGGTGGCCGCGGGCGCGGGTGACGTGTCGGTCCACAACCCGCTCTCGGCCGACCACGCGGCGCTCCGGCGCGACCTCGTCGGCGGGCTCGCCCGGGCGGTCGAGCACAACTGGTCCGCCCATGTCCGGGACGTCCGCCTCTTCGAGATCGGGACGGCCTTTGCCCCCGGCACCGACGATCGGCCGCGGGAGGACCGGCGCGTGGCCGGGGTGCTCACCGGGACGAGGGAGCCGGCCCACTGGACCGATGCCGGGCCGGCGCCGGACGCCGACCTGTGGGTCCTCCGCGGGGTGTTCGAGGCCGCGGTTGCTCTGGCGCAACCCGGGGCCACGGTGCAAGTTGCCACCGACGCGTCGGACCGCTGGGTCGCGGTGCGCCTCGACGGGAGCCGGGCCGGGTGGGCCGGCCCGGTCGCGGCGGACCGGCCCCCCTGGGCGGCGCCGCTGTACGGCTTCGAGGTCGCCATCGATCCGGCTCCGCGTGGGCCGGTGTCCTACCAGCCCCTGCCCGACACTCCGGCCGTCGAGCGCGATCTTGCGCTCGTCCTTCCCGACGGGGTGCTCGCGGCGCAGGTCGTCGCGGCGCTCCGCCGCGGCGCGGGCCGGCTCCTCGAGGCCATCGAGATCGTGGACGAGTACCGCGGCGCGGGTCTGCCCCCCGGCGGGCGGAGCGTGGCCTTTCGCCTGCGGTTCCGCGCGGCGGGACGGACGCTGCGCGACGCCGAGGTGGACCCGGCGGTGCAGCGGTCCCTGGCTGCCGTGAGGGAGGAGGTGCCCGGTGTCAGCCTACGAGCGACCTGACCTCGCCGCGCTCGGCGAACTCGAGCGGCTGGTCGGCGGCCTCACCGAGGAGCTTGCGGCCTGGCGGCGCCGCTGCCTCGCGGCCGAAACCGAGTTGCAGGCCGCCCGTGCCGAGGGTGGCGCGGCGGCCGGGCCGGAGCTCGCGAAGGCCCGGACCCGCGTGGCCGAGCTGGAGCGGGAGAATCGCGACCTCGCGGCCCGGATCGAGGCTGCCCGCGGCCGGGTGAACGCCATCGCCCAGCGGCTGGCGCTGGTGGACCGGGAACCCGCGGAGGGGGCCGCGTGACCGAGCGCCACGCCGTGAAGGTGCTGATCGGCGGTGAGGAGTACACCGTGCGCTCCGAGCTGCCGCCCGAGTACACCCGCGAGGTGGCCGCGTACTACGACGCCTCGCTCCGGCGGGTCCGGAGCGCCGCCCCGGCGCTCGAACCCCACAAGGCCGCGATTCTCGCCGGCCTCGCCGTGGCCGATGAGCTCTTCCGGGCGCGGCGGGAGGACACCGAGGCGGCCCGCCGGATGCAGGCGCTGGCCGAGGTGGTCGCGCGCTGCCTCCCGCCGGTCCGGCGGGGTGCGCCCGGGCGCTGACCGAACGCGCGGCCCCGACGCCGCGCTGGAGATAGAGATGCCCGATGCCTTTCTGCCTCCCCTCCTCGGGGGGCTTCTCGCCGGCGCCTGCGCCGTGCTTCTCGGAGTCGCCCTGGTCTCGAGCCGCCGCCGCCGCGAGGCGGGGGGGATCCTCGCGCGCGCGCGGCGGGACGCCGAGCGCGTCGCGGCGGACGCGGAGCGTGTCATCCAGGAGGCCCGGCGCACCGCGGAGGCGAACCGGGCCGAGGCCGCCGTGGCCGCCCGCGAGGAGTCCCTCCGCCTGCGCGAGGCGCTCGACCAGGAACACCAGCGCCGGCGCGAGGAGTGGGAGCGGCGCGAGCGGCGGGTGGAGGAGCAGGACCGTGCCCAGGAGCGGAAGGCCGAGGACCTCGCCGCGCGCGGGCGGCGCCTGGAGGAGCAGGAGGGACAGGTGGCAGCGCGGGAACAGGCCGCGGCCGAGCGGCACGTCGAGGCCGAGTGGCTGGTGGGCGAGCGCCGCAAGGCCCTCGAGCGGGTGGCCGGCCTCTCGGCGGAGGAGGCCCGGCGGGAGCTGGTCCAGCGGGTCGAGGACGAGGCGCGGACCGCCGCCGCCGCCCTCGGACGCGAGATCAAGGAGCAGGCCCGCCGCGAGGCCGAGCGCGAGGCCCGCCGCATCGTGAGCATCGCCATCCAGCGGATCGCCCCGGAGACGACGGCCGAGACCACCGTGGCGGCCGTGGCCCTCCCCAGCGACGACATGAAGGGCCGGATCATCGGCCGGGAGGGCCGGAACATCCGGGCCTTCGAGACGGCGACCGGGGTGGATGTCATCATCGACGACACCCCGGACACGGTGGTGGTCTCCTGCTTCGACCCGATCCGCCGCGAGGTGGCCCGTCGGGCGCTCGAGGCGCTCATCGCGGACGGGCGCATTCACCCCGGGCGGATCGAGGAGCTGGTGCAGAAGGTGCGGGGCGAGCTGGACAAGGAGCTGGTGGAGCTGGGCGAGCGCGCTGCGTACGAGACGGGCATCCACGGCCTCCATCCCGAGCTGGTGAAGCTGGTCGGCCGGATGCGCTACCGCACCAGCTACGGGCAGAACATCCTGGAGCACTCGAAGGAAGTGGCCTGGCTCGCGGGCATCATGGCCGCGGAGCTGGGCGTGGACGTGCAGCTCGCCAAGCGCGGCGCGCTCCTGCACGACGTGGGCAAGGTGCTGACCCACGACACCGAGGGAACCCACGTCGAGCTGGGCGTGGAGGTGGCGCGGAAGTTCGGCGAGGCCCCGCCGGTGATCAACTGCATCCAGGCGCACCACGGCGACGTGCCCCACGAGAGCACGGAGTCGGTGCTGGTCCAGGCCGCGGACGGGATCAGCGGTTCCCGGCCCGGCGCCCGGCGCGAGGCGTTCGAGACCTACGTCAAGCGCCTCACCAGGCTGGAGGAGATCGCCCACGGCTTCGAGGGCGTGGAGAAGGCCAGCGTCATCCAGGCGGGACGGGAGGTGCGCGTGATCGTGACTCCGGAGCGGGTGGACGACGGCCGGGCGGCCGAGCTCTCCGAGCTCATCGCCCGGCGGATCGAGGACGAGCTCCAGTACCCCGGCCAGATCAAGGTGGTGGTGATCCGGGAGACCCGGGCCGTGGGCATCGCCCGATGAGCGCGCGCCTCATCGACGGCAAGGCCATCGGCGCCACCATCCGCGCGGAAGTGGCCGAGGAGGTGCAGGCCCTCGGGCGGCACGGCCTGATCCCGGGGCTCGCGGTGGTGCTCGTGGGGGACGACCCCGCCAGCCACGTCTACGTGCGGATGAAGGGGAAGGCGTGCGAGGAGGCGGGGATGCACTCCGTCACCCACATCCTGCCCGAGGCCACGCCCGAGGAGGAGCTGCTGGCCCTGATCGACCGCATCAACGCGGACCCGACGATCCACGGGCTCCTGGTGCAGCTCCCCCTGCCCAGGCACATCGACACCGACCGGGTGCTGCTCCGGGTGGATCCGCGGAAGGACGTGGACGGGTTCCACCCCGTCAACGTGGGGAAGGTGGTACTCGGGGATCCCACCGGCTTCCGGCCGGCGACGCCCTTCGGCGTGCAGCAGCTCCTGCTCCGCACCGGGATCGAGACCCGCGGCGCCCACGCCGTCGTCGTCGGCCGCTCCACCATCGTGGGGCGCCCGATGGCGAACCTCCTCATCCAGGACGGCCCGGGCGGGAACGCCACCGTCACGACCTGCCACTCCCGGACCGCCGACCTCGCGGCCATGACGCGGCAGGCCGACATCCTCGTCGTCGCCATCGGCCGGCCGATGCTGGTGGGCGCCGAGATGGTGAAGCCGGGGGCGGCGGTCATCGACGTCGGCACCACCCGCGTCCCCGACGCCGCCGCGGCGAAGGGCT
>JAICEH010000111.1 GCA_025924275.1 Gemmatimonadales bacterium
GAGGCCGCCACCGGCTATCGCTGGGGAGACCCGAGCCTCCGGCCCTGGGTGGAACGGATCCTCGAGCGGGCGCGGCAGGAACGCGACGACCGGCTGGAGCAGGTGGCCGGGAGGTACCTCGACTGATGCCGCACGTCCGGGTATTCAACCAGCGCGGCGAGCTCGTGGGCCCGATCGAGAGCCCGCGGGTGGTCAAGAGTGACGCCGAGTGGCGCGCGCAGCTCACGCCCGAGCAGTTCGCGATCGCACGGGGCAAGGGCACCGAGCGCCCCTTCTGCGGCACGCTCCTCGACAACCACCGCGAGGGCGTGTACGCCTGCGTGTGCTGCGGCCTGCCGCTGTTCGAGTCGGGGGCCAAGTTCCACTCCGGCACTGGCTGGCCCAGCTTCTTCCGACCCGTGGCACCGGAGAACGTGGTGACCGCCGAGGACGGGAGCCACGGGATGCGCCGCATCGAGATCCTCTGCGCCCGCTGCGACGCCCACCTGGGCCACGTCTTCGAGGACGGGCCCCGGCCCACCGGCCTCCGCTACTGCGTGAATTCCGAGTCGCTGGAATTCACCGATCAGGCGGACCTGGCCCGCCTCGCGGATCCGGCGGCGATGACGCTCGCCCGGTCGCCCTGGCCGCGATGAGGCCGCGTGCCCTCCTGGTGGCGGCCCTTCTCGGGGCGGGCTGCGGCCGGGAGAGCGGCGGCACTGGGGAGTCCATCCGTGTGGCCAGCCTGGCCGCGGGGGACACGGTGACGAGCCCGCTCCGGCTGACCGGCGAGGCGCGCGGCAGCTGGTACTTCGAGGCGAGCTTCCCCGTCCGGCTGCTGGACGCCGGCGGGCGGGAGTTGGCCGCGGCGCCGGCGCAGGCCCGGGGAGACTGGATGACCGAGGCCTTCGTGCCGTTCGAGGCGGTGCTCGAGTTCGTCCCGCCCGCATCCGGCACGCGCGGGACGCTGGTGCTCGAGAAGGACAACCCGTCCGGGTTGCCTGAGCACGCCGGCGAGATCCGCCTCCCGGTCACCTTCGGCCCCGCGGCGAGCGACCCGGCGCCGGGGCGGACGATGACGGTCCGGGCCTGGTTCTCGAACCCGCGCCTCGCTCCGGCGCCGGACGTGGATTGCGCGGTGGTCTTCCCCGTGTCCCGCTCGGTCCCGCGGGGCCCGGCACCGGCCCGTGCGGCACTGGAGGCCCTGCTGGCCGGCCCCACCGAAGCGGAGCGCGCCCGAGGGTACGCGACGAACATCAATCCCGGCGTCTCCGTCCGGAGCCTCGTCATCGAGAACGGCGTCGCCTCGGCCGACTTCAGCGAGGAGCTCGAGCGCACGGGAGGCGCCTGCCTGGTGACGGCCATCCGGGCCCAGCTCGAGCGCACCCTGATGCAGTTCCCCGCCGTGCGCTCGGTGCGGATCTCCATCGCCGGAAGGACCGAGGACATCCTGCAGCCCTGACCGGGAGCCCGTGCCGATGCCACCCACCGATCGCCTGCGCCCCCATCCCGGGGACCGCTTCGCCGCCAAGGTGCAGCTCCTCGACCTCGGGAGCGCCACGGCCCGACTCCGCGCCGAGCCGCACGACGCCGTCGCGGGGCACCGGCAGATCGCGATCTTCCGGCGCGGGCCCGTGACGCTGGTGCTCTTCACCTTCGAGCCGGGCGCCCGGCTCAAGGAGCACCGGACCGAGGGCGTCGTCACCATCCACCTGCTGGGCGGCCGGCTCGACGTCACCGGAGACGGCCAGACGCACCGGCTCGCGCCGGGTCAGGTCGTCGCGCTCTCGCCGGGAGTCTCCCACGAGGTGCACGCCCACGCCCGGAGCGAGATGCTGCTCACCATCCATCGACTGCCGGAACAGCCGTGACCATCGCGACCCCCAGAAACACAACGCCCGTCCAGTGCTGGGCACCGGCCGGGACGAAGGTTCTTGGCGGTTTGATCACCCGGTCCGCTCTGATTCCCCGGGGCCCGAAGGCTATGTCGTATGCGCCAATATACCCCTGGGGGCCATCGGGCGCAACCCCCCGAACCCCTCCCCGGACGCGGGGTACCCTCATGCGCCGGGGCTTCTACCCGCTCGCCTGTCTGCTCGCGCTGGGGGGCGCTGCCGGCCTCGCCCACGGGCAGGCGCCTCCCGCCCCGGCCGACACCGCGCTCCGCTCAGAGCTGCTCCGGATGCGGGCGGAGGACCAGGAGGGGCGCGACCGGATCGGCCAGGCAATCACCCAGGGCGATACCGCCTTCGTCAAGGCCCTGATGGTCCGGGACACGGCACTCACCCGGCGACTCCAGGCGATCGTCGAGCGCCACGGCTGGCCCACCCGCGCCCTGGTCGGGCCGGAGGGCGTCGAGGCGGCGTGGCTGGTGCTGCAGCACAGCCCCGACCTCGAGTGGCAGCGCCGGATGCTCCCGCGACTCTGGGAGGCGGCGCGCGCCGGAGACGTGCGCCCGGCCGAGGCGGCGATGCTGGAGGACCGGATTCGGGTGAGTTCCGGCCAGCCGCAGCGCTACGGGAATTCCTTCGAGATCGTGGCGGGCGAGCTCCGCCCGCATCCGCTGGAAGACCTCGAGGGCCTCGACGCGCGGCGACGCGAGGTGGGCCTGCCGCCGATGGAGGAGTACGTCCGGGGGCTGGCGGAGGTCTACAAGCTGCCCGTGGCCTGGCCGCCCGCCCCCGGGGCTCAGAGGTAGGACCACCACCAGCCCCGCCCCCGCCGCTTGACCCCCGCATACCACCGGCAGAGAGGGTAGAGCCCCGCCAGCAGGAGGAGCGTCGCCCCCCACACCGCCGGCAGGCCGACACCGTACTCGGCGGGGAACATCAGGAACAGCCGCGCCATCTCGTCCGGCGCGTACCCCTGCGCCACGCCCAGCACCACTGCCCCGGCGTGCATCGCGTAGATGTGGACCACGTAGTAGAAGAACGCGACCTGCCCGAGGGTGGCGAGCCAGGCCGTCCCGGGCCGGGGGGCCCGCTCGAGCCACCGGAGCGCGAGGAGGGCCGGCCCGATCGTCATCATCAGGTAGAGCAGCGAGGGCGGGTACTTGCTCGCGTTGATGAAGGAGAGGGCCGTCGTCAGGAGGTCGGCCTGTGCCGCCCACGGCCGGGGGTCGCCATAGAGGTTGAGACTGCGGAGCACCACGAACCCGGCCAGGAGGACCACACCGGCGCCGAGGAGCCGGCGGGCGCGGACCACCGGCGGCCGGTCGAGCCACGCCCCGAGCACGTAGCCGGCGGCCATGACACCCACCCAGGGGATCAGGGGATAGACCACCAGGGCCGCGGGCCGGGCCAGCGCGCCCTGCACGTGAAGCACGGTCCACGCGGATCCCCAGGCCCCGAGCGCCTCGGGGGTCACCCCGTCGAGCAGGTTGTGGCCCGAGATCATCCCGAGTGCTACGGCGGCGACGGCCGGCAGCGGCAGCCACACCAGGCCGGCCAGCACGACCATCGAGGCGCCGATCGCCCAGATCACCTGCGCGATCACCCCCAGTTCGAAGTCGAGGTTGAAGTACCAGCCGAAGCTCACCAACGTGAACTCCACCACCACCAGCCACAGCCCGCGGGCGAGGAGGTACCTGGAGAGCTCGGCGCGGGTACGCCGCCGGCCCGCGAGCCAGGCACTCATCCCCGCGAGGAGGACGAAGGTGGGCGCGCAGAAGTGGGTGATCCAGCGGGTGAGGAAGAGCGGGGCCGTGGTCCGGGCGAGGTCGGTCGGGTCGAAGCGGACGCTGGTGTAGTAGGCTCGCACGTGGTCGAGCAGCATGATGGCCATCACCGCCCCGCGGAGGACGTCCACCGCCGGGAGCCGGCCCGGCCCCGAGCCCGCACCGGGCGCAGCCACGGCGGGGTGCTCGGCAGGATGGAAGGGAGCCAGTGCGCCTGTCATGCGAGTCTCCGGAAGGTGGCCGTCTCCCGGGCTATGCGGACGGCGGTGCCGGATCCCGACGTGCCCGGTGGCGCCCCGCCCCCGTGCCGGCCAGATTCCCGGCGTGACCATCGACATCGCGCAGGGCCTGGTCTACTACATCGTCTTCCTCGTCTCCACCACGGCCCACGAGGCCGCCCACGCCTGGGCCGCGCTCCGGGGCGGGGACCGGACCGCCTACCACGGCGGGCAGGTGTCCCTGAATCCCGTGCCGCACATCCGGCGCGAGCCGTTCGGCATGGTGATCCTCCCGCTCCTCTCGGTCGCGCTCTCGGGCTGGCCCTTCGGCTTCGCCAGCGCGCCGTACGACAGGCGCTGGGCCGAGCGCTACCCGCGTCGCGCCGCCTGGATGGCGCTCGCCGGACCCGCGGCCAATCTGCTGCTGGTCCTCGCCGCGCTGGCGGGGATCCGGGCGGGAGCTGCGGCCGGGGTGTTCGCACCGCCGGCAGGCGTCGAGTTCGGGCACCTGGCGGAGAGCGTCGCGGGCGGCGGGTGGGCGGTGGTCGCCACGCTGCTCGGGGTGGTGCTCTCCCTCAACCTCATGCTCGCGGCGCTCAACCTCCTCCCCTTCCCGCCCCTCGACGGGAGCGCCGCAGTGCCGTTGCTGCTCGACGCCGACACCACCCGCCGCTACCAGGCGTTCGTCTGGGGCAATCCGGCCCTCGGCTGGGTCGGCATTCTTGTGGCCTGGCAGGTCTTCGCCTACGTCTTCAACCCGGTCTTCGGCTTCGTGGTGAACCTCCTCTACCCGGGCGTCACCTACGGCTGAGCCCCGGGTCGGCCGGTAAGTCACTGTCCGACATGGTGTTACGATGTCGTTACCCAGTGGTTCGGCCAGCCGGTAGATTTGAGGGATGACCGGGACCCATGCCGCGGCGCCCAGCCACGCCGCCGACCTCAGCCACCCATCGCTCTACCTCAACCGGGAACTCTCCTGGCTCGAGTTCAACCGGCGGGTGCTGCACGAGGCGGAGGACGCTCGCACCCCGCTGCTCGAGCGGCTCAAGTTCCTGGGGATCTTCAGCAGCAACCTCGACGAGTTCTTCCAGGTCCGGATCGCGGGACTCCGGCAGCAGCTGGCCGCGCGCGTGGTGGAGCGCACCGCCGATGGCCTCACCCCGGCGGAGCAGCTGCACGCCGCCGCCGCCGTGGTGCGCGACCTGGTCCGGCGCCACGACGCCTGCCTTGTGGGCCACGTCCTCCCGGCCCTCGAGCGCCACGGAGTCCGGATCCACACCCGCTGGGCAGATCTCGAGCCCCGGGATCGTCAGGCGCTCGCGCAGTACTTCGAGGAGCACGTCTTCCCGGTCCTGACGCCGCTGGCGGTGGACCCGGCACACCCCTTCCCCTACATCTCGAACCTCAGTCTCTCGCTGGCGGTGGTGCTGCGCTCCGACGATGGCGAGGAGCGCTTTGCCCGGGTGAAGGTGCCGAAGATCCTGCCCCGCTGGGTCCCGCTCACCACCCGGCACCAGGTGCTCCCGCTCGAGGTGCTGATCGGCGCCAACCTCGAGACCCTCTTCCCCGGCGTCGAGATCCTCGGCTGGTACCTGTTCCGGATCACCCGGAACACCGACTTCGAGATCGACCAGGACGAGGCGGAGGACCTCCTGGAGCTGATCCAGGAGGAGGTGCGGAACCGCCGCTTCGGCGAGGTCGTGCGCCTGGAGGTGGCCCCCTCGATGCCCGCCCACCTCCGCCAGCTCCTGCTGGCGGAGTTCAGCGAGGAAGCGGAGAACGAGTCCCCTCCCCTCACCGCGGACGACATCTACGAGGTCGAGGGCCTGCTCGACGGCGCGGACCTGATGGCGCTCGCGGGGCTGGAGATCCCCGAGCTCCGCGACCCGCCGCACCACCCGGTGACCCAGCCGAGGCTCGCCGGCAACCGGTCGATCTTCGAGGTGATCCGCGAGGGAGACGTGCTGGTGCACCTCCCGTTCGACTCGTTCGCCTCGAGCGTGGAGCGATTCATCCAGCAGGCGGTGGAGGACCCCGACGTCCTCGCCATCAAGGTGACGCTGTATCGCACGGGGGGAGACTCGAGCATCGCCCGTCTCCTGGCGCACGCCGCCGAGCGAGGCAAGCAGGTGGCGGTGCTCATCGAGCTGCAGGCCCGGTTCGACGAGGAGAACAACATCCGCTGGGCCCAGCGGTTGGAGGACGTCGGGGTCCACGTGAGCTACGGCGTGGCGGGCTTCAAGACGCACGCCAAGGTCCTGCTGGTGGTCCGGCGGGAGGCCGGCGCCATCCGGCGCTACGTGCACGTCGGCACCGGCAACTACAACCCCAAGACCGCCCGACTCTACACCGACTTCGGCCTCTTCAGCGCCGACCCCGACCTCGGGGCCGACCTGACCGACCTGTTCAACGTGCTGACCGGCTTCGGCGCGCCGGCGACCTACCGCAAGATCCTCGTGGCCCCCCGAGGGATGCGCAGCCGCCTGCTGGAGATGATCCAGCGGGAGGTGGATCACGCGCGCGAGGGAAAGCCGGCCCGGATCCTGGCCAAGCTGAACGCCCTGGTGGATCCGGCGATGATCAACGCGCTCTACGCGGCGAGCCGGGCGGGCGTGACGGTGGACCTGCTGGTGCGTGGCATCTGCTGCCTCCGGCCCGGGCTTCCCGGGGTGAGCGAGCGCATCCGGGTGGTGAGCGTCATCGGCCGCTTCCTCGAGCACTCCCGCGCCTACTGCTTCCACAACGGCGGGGCGGACGAGGTCTACATCGGCTCGGCCGACTGGATGCCGCGGAACCTGGATCGCCGGATCGAGGCCGCGGTCCCGGTGGACGATCCGGCGCTCCGCCGGCTCCTCCGCCAGACGCTCGAGTTGATGTGGGCGGACAACCGGCAGGCGTGGGAACTCGGCCCCGACGGCACCTGGACCCAGCGCCAGCCCGCGCCGGAGGAGCCGGAGGTGGCGACGCATCGGGTGCTGGTGGAGCGGGTGTGGGGCTAGGCGGGGAGCGGGGAGCGGGGAGCGGGCCCCTCTCCCCGCTCCCCGCTCCCC
>JAICEH010000112.1 GCA_025924275.1 Gemmatimonadales bacterium
CTGAGCGGCGCGGCGGGGCGCACCCTCCGCTTCACGCTCGACCTCCGGCGCGCGTGGCCCGCCCCCGCCGGCGCGGGGGGCGACCTGCGGTTTGCCCAGCGACCGGACGGGGGCGCGGGCTGGGTGGGTGACGCCGCGGGGGCACAGGCGGTCGTCGCCATCGAGGGGGGCCGCCTGGCGGCCGCCGCCGGGGACGGACCCGCCGTCGAGGTGACCGCCCGGCTCGAGGCCTCGGCCCGGATCACGGCGGTGGGCGGCGTGGACGCAGCCGACCTCGGGCGGGCGCTCGCTGCGCTCGCCCGCCGCGGATTGGCGGGGCTCGCGTCGCAGCGCCGGCAGCACGCGGAGCTCCTCCGACGCCACGGCACCGCGCTCGCCTGTCCCGCCGCCGGGCTCGTCGCTGGCCTGGAGTGGGCCAAGGTACGGATGGATTCGCACCTCGCGGGCACTCCCGGCGTCGGCCGCTCGATCCTCGCGGGGTACGCCGCCGCCGATCCCGAGCGGCCCGGCCGCGCCTGGTACCACGGGCCCGACGCCTGCTGGACGGCCCTGGGCCAGCTTGCCACCGGGGAGCGGGACGGTCCGCGCGACCTGCTCAAGTTCCTCGCCCAGTCGCAGGACGTGACCGGCCGGGTGCCGCACCGCGTGTCCGCCACCGGCTTCGCCGACTTCGGGGCCGCGGACGCGACCCCGCTCTTCCTTCACCTGGCGGGCCGGTACGCCGCGTGGACCGGCGACCTCGAGTTCCTCCGCCGGTGGTGGCCTTCGCTGCTTCGCGCCTTCCGCCACTGCCTCACCTGCGACCGGGACGGGGACGGCCTCCTGGAGAACCACCGCCAGGGGCACGATTGGCTCCGGCGCGGGCCCGTCGCACCGCTCGGCACCAGCTTCGCGCTCGCCGCCGCCTGGGTGGCCGCACTCGAGGGCCTGGAGCCGGTGGCGGAGGCGCTCGGCTTCAGCGACCTTGCGTCGGAACTCGCGGACCGCGCCCTCGCCGCGCGGGAGGTGGCGGCCCTCCGGTTCCAGGGCCCGGCCGGGTGGGGCACCGGCATCGATCCGGCCGGGCGACTGGACCCGTCGCCCACGGCGCTCGTCGCCCTTCCCGTGGCGCTGGGGCTGGTGCCGCCGGGTACGGCGGCGGCCTGGCTCGACGCCGTCGGGGGGGAAGCCTTCACGACGCCGTGGGGCGTGCGGCTCCTCGATCGCACCGATCCCCGGTTCCGGGCGTCGGACCTGCACGCAGGGGCGGTGAGCCCGGTGCTCACCGGCTGGGTGAGCCTCGCGGAATGGCGGGCGGGACGCCCCGCCGCGGCGCTGGCCCACGCGGCGATGAACGCGGCACTGGCCGGGGAGCGGGCGCGCGGCGCCTTCGACGAGGCCCTCGACGGACTGGAGCGCCGCGGCGCGGGCAACTGTCCTGATCACGCGGCGGCAGCGGCGCTCACCGCCCTGCCGCTCATCCAGGGGCTCTGGGGCGTGGAGCCCGATGCCATGGCCGGGGCCGTGGGGGTGACGCCGTGGCTGCCGCCCGACTGGGCGGGCATGGCGCTCGAACGTCTCCGCATCGGCCGGACCTCGCTCACGCTCGATGCGCGCCGCCGCCCCGGCGGCCTCGTGGTCCGGGTCCGCCGTACCTACGGGCCCCGGCTGCACCTGCGGCTCGGCCGCGCAGGGGCGGTGCCCGCGGCGGTGACGGTGGACGGCACCGCCCTCGGGGGCGCGGTGGCACGCTTCGACGCCGAGGGCGAACATGAGGTGGTCTTCCACGATGCGTGACCGGTTCGGCGTGCTCGCACTCGCCCTGGCGGCGGCACTCCTCCCGGCCTGCCGGCTCGAGACCCGGCCCCCACGGGAGTCGTCGCGCGAGCTCGAGGCGGTGCGGGCGGTCGTGACCCGGTTCCACGACGCCCTGGGCGCGGGCAACGTCGACGCCGCCCGGAGCCTCTGCTGGCCCGGCGCCACCGTGCTGGCCGCGCCGCGCGGGGACACGGACTGGCTCCGCCCGGCCGACTCCGCGATCCCCCGCCTGTACCGCGGGGTGAACGTGCAGACGGTCGGGTCGGCGGTGCGGATCGAGGGAGACCTGGCGACCGCTTGGCTGGACCTCCGCCTGGACCCGGGCACGCCGGCGGAGCGGGAGGGCACGGAACTGCTGGGGCTCCTGCGCGTGGCCGGCGTCTGGCGCATCACCCACGTCGCGCCGGCGGAGCGGCCCGTGGTGCCATGACCACCGCCCGCCCGACTCCGCTCGCCCTGGTCGGGACGGTGGCCCGGCTGCTGCGCGCCGGGTATGACACGGAGATGACGCTGGCGCGGGTGCTCGCGACGCTCCGCACCGACCTCCCCGCGACCGCCGCCCGCCTCTGGCGCCGGGTGCCGGGCGGCGAGGGTTTCCGGTCGGTGGACGCGCCGACGGCGCCCCCGTCCGAGGCCCGGGAGCTCCCGCCCTCGCCTGGGGGTGCCACCCTCCGCTTCCCGATCGAGGGCGCGGGGGAGCTGCTGGGCGCACTCGACGTCCGGCCGGACGGCGCCCCACCCGACGCGGAGGAGGCTCTCGTCGTGGTGGCGGACCTGCTCGCCCGGTTCCTCGCCGCCGACGAGCTCTCGGAGGACCTGGCCTACGAGGTGGCGGTGCGGGCGCGCGAGGTGGAGCACCAGCGCCGCTTCACCAGCCTGGTGATCGACAGCCTCCCGATCGGGCTCTACGTGGTCGACCGGGACTACCGCATCCAGGTGTGGAACCGGAAGCGGGAGACCGGGACGCAGGGCCTCCTCCGGGGGGACGTGGTCGGCCGCGAGGTGTTCGACGTGCTCACCCGGCAGGACCCCGAGCGGCTCCGGGCCGAGTTCGACGAGGTGTTCCGCACCGGCCGCACCCACCAGGTGGAGATCACGGTGCCGGGCGAGGACGCCGCGCGCACCTACCGGCTCAGCAAGATCCCGATGCGGCTCGGCGGCGAGGCGATCACCCACGTGATCACGATCGGCGAGGACGTGACCGAGTGGCGCGCCGCGCAGGAGACCATCCTGCAGAGCGAGAAGCTTGCCGCCATCGGGCAGCTCGCGGCCGGCGTCATGCACGAGATCAACAACCCGCTGGCCACCATCTCGGCCTGCGTGGCGGCGCTCGAGGGCCGGCTCGACGAGGCCGGGCCCGCGCTCCAGCCCTCGCTCCGGGAGTACCTGGAGATCGTGGAGAAGGAGGTCGAGCGCTGCAGCCGGATCGTGGACCAGCTTCTCGACTTCAGCCGGCCCAAGGGCGCGGCCAAGGTCCCGGTCCCGGTGAACGCGCTGGTGGAGGACACCCTCTTCCTGCTCAAGCACCACAAGCGCTTCCGCCGGGTCGCCGTCGCCCGCGACCTCGCGCCGGGGCTCCCGGCGGTGCGCGGCAATGCCGAGCAGCTGATCCAGGTGCTGATGGCGCTCCTCCTCAACGCGGCGGACGCCATCGAGCACGGCGGCACCCTCACGGTGCGGACCGGGCCCGCCCCGCGCCCCGACGAGCTGGTGATCGCGGTCGAGGACACCGGCCCGGGCATTCCGCCCGCGGAGCTGTCGAAGATCTTCGAGCCGTTCTACACGACCAAGCCGCAGGGGCGCGGCACCGGGCTGGGGCTCTCGATCTGCTACGGGATCATCGAGGACCACCGGGGCCGGATCGAGGTGGACAGCCAGGTCGGGCGCGGGTCCGCGTTCCACGTGTTCCTGCCGACTGCCGGGGAGGCTGCGTGAAGATCCTGGTCGTGGAGGACGACAAGACCGTCGGCCAGTACGTCCAGCGCGGGCTGGAGGAGCATCGCTACCACGCCGACCTGGTGGACGACGGCCTCGAGGCGCTGCGGCTCGCCTCCGGGGGCCAGTACGACCTCCTGGTGCTCGACGTCCGGATCCCCGGGATGAACGGGCTCGAGCTGGTCCGGACGCTGCGCGACCGCGGCCTCACCTCCCCGATCCTGATGCTCACGGCACAGGATTCCGTCGAGTTCAAGGTGCAGGCGCTCCGCGCCGGCGCCGACGACTACGTGACGAAGCCCTTCGCCTTCGAGGAGCTCCTCGCCCGGGTGGAGGCCCTTGGTCGGCGCCCGAAGGAACTGGCGCCGCCGGTGCTCCAGGCCGGCGACCTCGAGCTCGACACCGGCACGCGGGAGGTCCGCCGGGGCGGGGAGCCGATGGACCTCACGCCCAAGGAGTACGCCGTCCTCGAGTACCTCCTCCGCCACAAGGGCCGCGTGATGTCGCGCACCCTCATCACCGAGTACGCCTGGGACTTCCACTTCGACCCCGGCACCAACATCGTGGACGTGGTGATCAACCGCCTCCGGAAGAAGGTGGATGCGGGGCGCGACCGGCGCCTCATCCACACCGTCCGGGGCGTGGGGTACGTGATCCGGGACTGACGTGGCCACCATCCGCGGGCGCCTCACCTTCGGGTACGCCATCACGCTCGCCGCGAGCGTGGCCGCCCTCACCCTGGCCCTCTACCTCGAGCGGCGCGGCTCGGCGATCCGGGAGCTCGACCGCCGCCTGGAACTGGAGTCCGACGTCGCGGTGCAGCTGCTCCAGCAGTCCTATGCGCTGCGCGGCCAGGTGGTGCGCCGCTCGGCGCCGGCCATCGAGTCCGCCCGGGACACGGTTCGCGTGGAGCGTCGCTCCCTGGAGCCGTGGGTGGCGGCGTACCTCGAGGGAGGGCCGGACTACCTGGTCGTCGCCGACACCGCGGGACTCGAACTCTACCTCACCGGGGTCACCCGGACGCTGAGCGACGCGTCGCTCAGCGGGCTGCTCGGGCTCACCGCGTCCGGGGTCGGCGACACCGTGGGGTCCCTGCCCGCCCGCGGACCGGAAGGCCCGATCCGGTTCCGGGTGCGCCGCCTGCCGCGCGACGGGTCCGGGGTCGGCGCCGTGGTCACGGCAGCGCCCACCAGCGACGTGCCCTTCGGCCCCGCCCAGCTGCTCCGCTCCATCGCCGTGGTCTCGCCGATGATCCTCCTCGGCTCGCTGGCGCTGGGGTACTGGCAGGCCGGCCGGGGGCTCCGGCCGCTCAAGCAGATGACCGAGGAGCTCGAGGCGATCACCGACGGGCGGAGCCTCCACCGGCGCCTCCCGGTGGCCGGTGCCGCCCGGGACGAGGTCTCCCGCCTCGGGGTCACGGTGAACGGGATGCTGGCCCGGCTGGAGCAGAGCTTCGCCAGCCTCCGTCGCTTCACCGCCGACGCGAGCCACGAGCTCAAGACGCCATTGATGGTGTTCCGGGCCGGGGTCGAGCGCGCGCTCACCCATCCCGGGACCCCGCCCGAGAGCCTGGAGGCGCTGGACGAGACCCTGGAGCAGATCAACCAGATGTCGGAACTGGTCGACGGCCTGCTCACGCTCGCGCGCGCCGACGAGGGCCGGGCCCCGCTGGCGCTCGAGCAGCACGATGTCGCCGCCCTGGTCACCGAGGCGGCGGAGACCGCCGAGATCCTGGGCGCCGAGACGGGGGTCGCCGTCTCGGTGGAGCGGCCCACCGAACCGGTGATCCTCGAGGTGGACCCCAGCCGGATCCGGCAGCTCCTGCTCAACCTGGTGACCAACGCCGTGAAGTACACGCCGGCGGGCGGCCGGGTCCGGCTCGGACTCGAGGACCGGGGCTGGGAGGTGGCCATCACCGTGGCCGACACCGGGGTGGGCGTGGCCGCGGGAGACCTGCCGCACATCTTCGACCGGTTCTGGCGGGCGGACGTGGCCCGGTCGCGCACCGGGGACCGGGCCGGGGCCGGCCTGGGCCTCGCCATCACGAAGTGGATCGCGGAGGCGCACGGCGGGGCGATCACGGTGCAGAGCCGGCCGAACCGCGGCACCACCTTCATCGTGACGCTGCCCCGCGGGCGCGAGCCCGCGCCGGGGGCCGGGGACCCCCCCACCGCCTGACGTCCCTTTCCTCACCCGGCCGACACCGAATCGTCATCCGCGGGTCGGACCGCTGCCATCCGGCGGGCGTAGGTTGCAGCGTGCCGGGCGCCCCGGGACGGGGTCCCCGCTCGTCATCCGGTTGTCATCGAATTGTCATCCGGCGGCGAGGGCACGGTAACCCGGCGGGCGATAGGCTTCCTCCGCCCTTGATTCACCCCTCACGTCTTCGGAGGTGCGCGTGTTCGACACGTTGATCGCGTCCAAGCCGAAGCGCCAGAAGTCCCTCGGCGAGACGATCCTCTCGGTGGTGCTTCACGCGGTGCTGGTCTTCGCGGCCGTCCGGGCCACGGCGGCGGCCGAGGTGAGGATCCGGGAGATCATCGCGGACACGAGCATGGTGCTGCTCAAGCCGCCCGAGCCGGAGCCGGAGCCGGAGCCGGAGACGCCTCCGCCCGAGGCCATCGTGTCGGCCAACCCGCCGCCACAGGGCTTCCAGACGCTGATGCCGCCCGACGCGATCCCGAAGGAGATCCCGCCGATCAACCTGAACGTGGGGTTCAACCCCAAGGACTTCACCGGGATGGGCGTCGAGGGCGGCATCGCCGCCGGCGTCGTGGGCGGGACCGGGCCGGTCTCCGCCGACGTGACCTACCTCGAGGCCAACGTGGACGACCCGCCGCGGCTGCTGCAGCCCGGCCCGATGCGGTATCCGCCGGTGCTGGAGAGCGCGGGGATCACGGGGCGGGTCCGGCTGGAGTTCGTGGTGGACACCACGGGCCACGCGGAGCGCCCGTCCATCAAGGTGCTCGAGTCCTCGCACCCGGCGTTCGCCGAGCCGGCGAAGGACCTCGTGGCGAAGAGCCTGTTCAAGCCCGGGCGGGTGCGCGGCCAGGCCGTGCGCGTGCTCGTGCAGCAGACCGTCAGCTTCACCAACCCGAACCAGTAAGGAGTTCGCGCAATGGGTGTAGATATCGGCCATCTCTGGGCCCAGGCGGGTCCGTTCGCGAAGGGCGTCGTCGTCGTCCTCGCGC
>JAICEH010000113.1 GCA_025924275.1 Gemmatimonadales bacterium
CCGCTCCTCCCGGAGCGCGAAGGGCCGGCTGGCGAAGGACCCGGCCTGCGGCTGGCGCCAGTCGGACGGGGCGGCGAGCTCCCCGTGCGGCACCACCCCCGCCCGGAGCCCCGGCACGTCCCTGAGGAGCGCCAGCGCCACGTCGGTGCCCTGGACCCGGACCAGGCGGGCCGCGCCGGGGGAATCGGTGCACGCCTCGGTGACGCTCTCCAGCGACACCCGGACGGCGGCCAGCCGGTCGGCTTCGCCCCCGGCGAGCAGGGCCAGCCAGCTCCCCCGCGCATCGGCGGGAACCGCGCCGGCCTCGTACGGACCGCCGGGGAGGAGGAGGTCCTGCGCCTCGAGCGGTGCCACGGCGCACGCCACGGCGAGGCCCGCCGCCGCCACCCGGTTGAAGGACTCCATGCCCGCCTCCGCCGTTCGTGTCCCTGACGGGCTTGCGCCAAACCCCTCCCGCCCCCGCCAAGCCGCCGAGCCGCCCACCTATATTCCCGGATGCCCCGCCTCCCCGCCGTCCTCGCCCTCCTCCTCGCCGCCTGCGGCGGCCAGGCCCAGGAGCCTGTCCGGATGCCGGCCCCGATCCCTGCCTCGCCCGGGCCGCTCCGCGGGCTCGACTCGGCGGAGGTCGAGGCGCTCCGCGCCGGCGACGGGATGGGGCAGGCGCGGGCCGCCGAGCTGAACGGCCGGCCGGGACCGAAGCACGTGCTCGAGCTGGCCGACTCGCTGGGGCTCTCCCCCGAGCAGCGCGCCCGCGTGGAGGAGGTCCGGGCCCGGATGCTCGCCGCCGCCCGTCCCCTCGGGGCGGAAATCCTGGCCGGCGAGGCGGGCCTCGAGTCCGCCTTCCGGGAGGAGGCGATGGACGACGCCGAGCTGGCCCGCCGGGTGAAGGCGCTGGCGGAGCAGCGGGGGCGCCTCCGCCTGGTCCACCTCCAGGCCCACCTCGAGACCTCGGCCCTCCTCACCCCGGCCCAGCGCGAGCAATACTATCAACTACGCAAGCCATCTCCGACCCCCGCCCACCACTAGCCCTCCTCCCGCCTTCCCGTCTTCCCGTCTTCCCGTCTTCCCGTCGTCCCCCTCACCCCCTCCTCGTCGCCTCCTCCAGCGCCGCCGCGATCGGCACCCAGGGCCGGCCCGTGCTCCGCGCCAGGCCGATCTCGCAGGTGCGGTTGGCGCTGACGCAGAGGTCCGGCGGGAGCGCGGCCATCCGTGCGGCGACCGGCGCCAGCGCACTCGCCGTGAGCTCCGGCCGGAGGAAGCCGCGGTCCCCGGCGAAGCCGCAGCAGGTGGGGACCGCCGGCAACACCACCTCCTCCCCCAGCGCCCGCGCCAGCGCCTCGACCTGGGGGACGTGCCCCATCTCCCACGTGGCGCAGGGCGGATGGGCCGCCACCCGCGCCACGCGGCGGGCCGCCGGGAGCCGCGGGAGCACCACGTCCGCCAGCCACTCCACCGAGTCGAGGATCCGGAGCCGGTCGAACTGCGCCCGGGCCTCGGCCGGGAGTGCGGCCCGGGAGACCCGGAGCCCCTGGGTGCAGGACGCCCCGTCCACCACCACTGGCAGCCGCCCCTCCTCCGAGTGCCGCCAGAGGAAGGCGAGCGTCCGCTCCGCAGCCACGGCCTCGCCTTCCGGGAAGCCCTTCGAGTGCCAGGGCGTGCCGCAGCAGGTGCCGCCGAGGTCCGCCGGCAGGCGGAGCCGGAGGCCGGCCCGCTCCGCCAGGCGAAGCGTCGCTTCCGGCGCCGGCAGCGCGCCCGGACCGGCTGGGCCGAAGATCCGGAGGGTGCAGGATGGCCAGTAGAGGGCGTCGGGGTCCGGCGGATCCGCCGCGGGGAGCCGGCCCGCGGGGTGCGGAGTGCCGGGAAGCCAGGCCGGTACCCACTCCGGCCCCAGCAGCCGGCGGAGGACGGCCGTGAGTCCCGGCATGGCGCGGGGGCCGGCCAGCCTTTCCAGGGCGTGCCCGGCGCCGAGGAGGCCGCGGGCCAGTCGCTCCGCCCCGCCCCAGCGGGCTGCCGCGGCGGCGGCCGCCCGGCGGCGCCAGCGCGGGTGCGCGTGGACCCGGAACTCCTTCACCAGGGCACCGGTGTCGATCGCCATCGGGCAGACCGTCTGGCAGAGCCCGTCCCCGGCGCAGGTGTCGAGCCCGGCGTAGCGCCAGTCCGCCGCCAGCTCCCGGTAGGCCGTCCCCGCCGCCGGGTCGTCCCGCAGCCGGGCCAGCTCGCGCCGCACCACGATCCGCTGCCGGGGCGAGAGGGTGAGCTCCCGGCTGGGGCAGACCTTCTCGCAGAACCCGCACTCGATGCAGCGGTCGGCCTCGACCTCGATCTCCGGCAGCGCCTTGAGGTGATCGAGGTGGGCCCGTGGGTGCGCCGGCAGGATCACCCCGGGGTTGAGCAGCCCGCGCGGGTCGCAGAGCGCCTTGAGCCGGCGCATCAGGCCCATCGCCTCCGCGCCCCATTCCGCCTCCACGAAGGGCGCCACGTTGCGGCCGGTGCCGTGCTCCGCCTTGAGCGCGCCGTCGTACCGCCCCACCACCAGCTCGGCCACCGCGTCCATCATCCGCTCGTAGCGCGCGGTGTCGGCCGGCGTCCGGAACGCCTGGTTCAGGACGAAGTGCAGGTTCCCGTCCTTCGCGTGGCCGTAGATGATCGCGTCGTGGTACCCGTGCGCCTCGAGCAGGCCCCGCAGGTCGGTGGCCGCGTCCGCCAGCCGCTCCACCGGGAAGGTCACGTCCTCGATGATGGCCGTGGTCCCGCTCGGCCGCGGCACCGCCACCGCCGGATAGAGTCCCTCCCGCACGTGCCAGATCTGCGCGATCGCCCCGGCATCCCGGGTGAACCGCGCGACGCCCTCGATCGGCAGCCGCGCGGCCGCCGCGGTGGCTGCGGCCTCGAAGCCGTCCAGCTCCGCCGCGCTGTCGGCCTGGAACTCCACCAGGAGTGCCGCCGAGCCGGGCACCAGCCGGGCGGCGTCGATCGGGATGCCCGGCCTCCCGGTCACGGCGACGATCGACGCCCAGTCCATCAGCTCGAGCGCCCGCGCCCCCGCCTCGCGGAAGGGCACGATGGCGGCGCAGGCGGCGTGCAGGCCGGGGAAGGCGAGCAGGGCGGTGAGCCGGTGCGGCAGCGCGGGCACGGTCCGGAGTGCTACCTCCGCGGTGAAGGCCAGCGTGCCCTCCGAGCCGACCAGCAGGTGGCTCAGGATGTCGAGCGGTCGCTCGAAGTCGAGCAGCGCGTTGAGCCCGTAGCCGACCGTGTTCTTCATCCGGTACTTCCGCCGCACCCGATCGGCCAGCGCCCGGTCGGCAAGGAGGTCGCGCCGGAGCGCCAGCAGGCCCTCCGCGAGCCCGGGCTCCGCGGCGCGGAAGCGCTCCTCCGCGCCGGGGGCGGCGGTGTCCACCAGGGTGCCGGACGGCAGCAGGAAGGTGATGGACTCGAGGGTGTGATAGGCGTTCTGCTCCACGCCGCAGCACATCCCGCTCGAGTTGTTGGCGACGATGCCGCCCACGGTGCACGAGTTGATGCTCGCCGGGTCGGGCCCGATCCGGCGCCCGTGCCGCGCCAGCACCCGGTTCACGTCCCCGCCGATCATTCCCGGCTGCATCCGGACCAGCCGCCCCTCGGCCTCCACCGACATCTCGCGCCAGAACCGGCGGACCTCCACCAGCACGCCGTCGGTCACGGCCTGCCCGCAGAAGCTGGTCCCGCCCGACCGGAAGGTGAGCGGCACCCCGTGCCGCGCGGTGGCTCCGAGGAGCCCCCGCACCTCGTCCACCCCGCGCGCCAGCACCACCGCCAGGGGGACCAGGCGGTAGCAGGACGCGTCGGAGGCGAAGGCGATCCGTTCGAGGGGCCGGACGAGGAGGCGGCGGGGGTCGGGCACCAGCCGGCGGAGGTCGGCCAGGAGGGCCGGCGGCACCGGGGGGAGGGGCGGCATGGCGAAACTTCGTCCCCGGGGCCGCGCGCCGGCAATGGCCCCCCTTGACCGCGCCCGGTCCGGGGGTACTCTCCACTCCGAAACTTTCACCCGGGGAAGCTATGATGCGGCCATTCCGGTTCCGCGGCACCCAGTACCTGGACCACGCCGAGATCGCCATCGAGGCGCTGGGCGGCAAGTGGAAGCCCCCGATCCTGGCGCTCCTGGCCGAGGGTCCCCAGCGCTACGTGGACCTGGAGGCCGCCCTGGGGGACATCACCCCGCCGATGCTGGTGCGCCAGCTCCGCCAGCTCGAGCGGGAGGGCCTGGTGGAGCGCGACTCCCAGCCGCGCCACGTGGAGTACAGCCTGACCCGCCTCGGCCGGAGCGTGCTCCCGATCGTGGCCCACCTCCGGGAGTGGGGCCGCCGGTACCGCGCCGCCGCCCGCTGACCCTCCCCGGGCCCACCGGCCGCGAATCCGTGGAGGGAGCCGGCGGCTGCAACGCCGGTCCCGATTCGAGCGTACGGGTTTCTTGCACCCCGAAGCGCCCCCGTCACCCTCGAGTCGCGCGAGGAAGCCGTTGTCCCGAGCCGTGAACCTCCCCGTCCGCCTCCGCTTCCCCGGCCTTGCCGTCCTGGCGGCCGCCGCCCTCGCCGCCTGCGGCGGCAACGACGGCGCCGCCGCGCGGGCCGCCCCGGAGGAGCCGGTGATCCCGGTCGAGGTGGCCGTGGCCTCGCTCGGGGAGGCCGCGCGGGTCGTGACCGTGACCGGCGCGGTGGAGCCGATCCGGAGCGTCGGGATCAACAGCCAGCTCTCCGGGGCCGTTCTCCAGCTGGGGGTCGAGGAGGGGAGCCGGGTCTCGGCCGGGGCGGTGCTGGCCCGGCTCGACGACCGCGAGCTGGCCGCCCAGCTCACCAGCGCCGAGACCGCCCTCGAGGTGGCGCGGCGGACCGTCGAGCGCGCCGAGCGGCTCCGGGAGCAGGCCTACATCACCGAAGCGGAGTACGACCGGGACCGCGCCGCCTTCATCGCCGCCGAGGCGGTGCGGAACCAGCTCCGCACCCGGGTGGGCTATGCCACGGTCCGCTCGCCCGTCACCGGGGTCGTCCTCGAGAAGCGGATCGAGGCGGGCGACATCGTCGCCGCCCAGACCCGGCTCTTCACCATCGGCGACGTCTCGACGCTGGTGGTGCGCGTGCCGGTGTCCGAGCTCGACGTGAGCGCCCTCGCCACCGGCGACTCGGTCCCGGTGGCCCTCGACGCGCTCGCCGGCCGGCCGCTCGCCGGGCGGATCCGCCGGATCTTCCCCTCCGCCGACACCGTCACCCGGCTGGTCCCGGTCGAGGTGGCCCTCACCGGCGTCGCCGCCCGCGAGGCCCGCCCCGGGTACCTCGCCCGGCTCACCTTCCGGCTCCGGCCGCGCCTCGGCGTGCTCCTCGTGCCGGCGGGCGCCGTCGTGGAGGGCGCCGGCGGGGCGGCGGTGTACGTCGTCGCGAACGGCCGCGCCGCCCGGCGGACGGTGCGCCGGGGGGACGTCTTCCAGGGCCGGGTGGAGATTCGTGAGGGGCTGGCATCCGGCGACACCGTGGTGGTGGCGGGGGCGGGCATGCTCCGCGACGGCGCCGCGGTCCGCATCGTCTCCAGCCCGGCACCGCCACCGCCGGGCGAACCCACGGGGGCCGGGCCGGCCCCGTCGGACGGGGAGGGGCGGTGAGGCCCGCGGCCCCGTCACCGGGCGGAGCCGGCGCGGCCAGGCGGGCCCGCGGGATTCCCGGCTGGGCCATTGCCCGGCCCATCGGCACCCTCGCCGCCACGTCGGTGATCCTCGTCCTGGGCTCGCTCTTCGTGCAGCGGCTCCCGCTCGACCTCCTCCCCCGCATCGTCTACCCGCAGATCCGGGTGAACGTGGACAATCCCGGGGTCGAGCCGGGGGTGATGGAGGAGACCATTGCCAAGCCCCTCGAGGCCGCGCTCGCCACCACCGAGAACCTGGTCCGGCTGGAGACCGAGATCCAGGAGGGCCGGGTCGGCGTCAACCTCGACTTCCGCTACGGCACCAACGTCGACTTCGCGCTGCAGGACGCCTCCACCGGCCTCGACCGCGCCCGCAGCTCGCTGCCCGAGGAGGCCGACCCGCCCCGCATCTGGAAGTCGGACCCGGCCCAGATCCCCATCTTCGAGGTGGGGTTCTCCTCCTCCTCGGGCGACCTCGTGGCCCTCCGGACCTGGGTGGAGGACCGCCTCCGGCCCCAGCTCCTCACCGTGGAGGGAGTGGCGTCGGTGGACGTCTCCGGCGGGCTGGTGCGCGAGATCCAGGTGGTGCTCGACCAGGAGCGGCTGCAGTCGTACGGGGTCACCGTCAGCCAGGTGATCGAGGCGCTCCGGGCCGCGAACCAGGACGTCGCCGCCGGCCGCGTCGGCTCGGCGGAGCGCGAGCTGATCGGCAAGACCGAGGGGAAGTTCCGCAGCGTGGACGAGATCCGGGCGGTGCTGCTGGAGGTGGGCGGCGGCCGCCGCGTGCCGCTCTCCGAGGTCGCCTCGGTGCGCGACACCCACCAGGAGCAGCGGCTCTGGGCCCGGCTCGACGGCGTCCCCGCCGTGAAGGTCTCGATCCGCAAGCAGCCCGACGCCAACACCGTCGCCGTCGCCGACGGCGTGGCGGCACGGATCGAGGCCCTGGTCTCCACCGGCTTCATCCCCCGGGAGTTGTCCTCGCGGGTGATCCAGAACCAGGCCACGTTCATCCGGAACTCCCTCGGCTCGGTGCGCGACGCCGCCCTGCTCGGCGCGGTCCTCTCGATGCTGGTGGTGTTCCTCTTCCTCGGCTCGCTCCGGAAGACGGTGGTCATCGGGCTCGCGATCCCGCTCGCGATCCTCGCAACCTTCGTCCTGATGGGGCTCACCGACCTGACCCTCAACATCATGTCCCTGGGCGGGCTCGCCCTGGGCGTCGGGCTCCTGGTGGACAACTCCATCGTGATGCTGGAGAAC
>JAICEH010000114.1 GCA_025924275.1 Gemmatimonadales bacterium
CGAGAAGGGAGAATCCGATTTCGGGCGGGGAGCCCGCTGCCGGCGCCGCGAGCGGGGCTGCCGGGGTCATCCGACCCCGGCTCCCGAGGTACCTCGGACTGCCGGCTGCGATGCCGCTCACCATCGCCCCTCGCTCGGCGGCACCGGGGCGGACCGGGTCCGGTGCACGCTCGCGGGCCAACGTAAGCCCGGGGGGGTGAACCGGCGGGCAAGCGACTGTGAAGGGGCCTACGGAATCACCGCGGAGATTCACCGCGGCGCGTACCGGCCTCAGCCGCCGGCCAGGCCGCCGACGACGAGGAAGGGCTCCGCCCCGCTCGCCACCGCCTCCGGCAGCGGGGCGTCGGGCGCCTCCAGCGAGAGGTCCCGCTCGCAGGCGTAGAAGCGGAGGAAGGGCCGGCGGCGGAGCGTGCCGTGGTCCCGGATGGTCCCCCGGAGCACCGGATACGCCGCCTCCACCGCGTCCAGCACCGCCCGCTGGGTGACCGGCGCCGGCACCTCGAGCGCGAGCTCGCCCTCGACCCGCGCCAGCGCGCACAGGTGCCCCGGCAGCACGACCCGGATCATCGGAGGGTCTGCACCTCGACCGAAAGCACGGCCGGGAGGTCGCGCACGATCGGCGCCCAGCTGTCCCCCCCGTCGGGCGACCCGTACACCTGCCCGCCGGTGGTGCCGAAGTAGATCCCGCAGTCGTCCAGCGAATCCACGGCCATCGCATCCCGGAGCACGTTCACGTAGCAGTCCTGCTGCGGGAGGCCCCGGGTGAGCGCCTCCCACTCGTTCCCGCCGCTCCGGCTCCGGTACACCCGGAGCTTCCCGTCGGGCGGGAAGTGGTGCTCGTCGCTCGTGATCGGCACCACGTAGATCGTCTCCGGCTCGTGGGCGTGCACCTCGATGGGGAACCCGAAGTCGGTGGGCAGGTTGCCGCTCACCTCGCGCCAGTTCTCCCCCGCGTCGTCGCTCCGCATCACGTCCCAGTGCTTCTGCATGAAGAGCGTGTCGGGCCGCGAGGGGTGCATCGCGATCCGGTGGACGCAGTGCCCCACCTCGGCCTCCGGATCGGGGATGTACTGCGAGCGGAGCCCCCGGTTGATCGGCTTCCAGGTGGCCCCGCCGTCATCGGTCCGGAAGGCGCCCGCGGCCGAGATCGCGATGAAGAGCCGCTGGGGGTCGCGCGGGTCCACCAGGATGGTGTGCAGGCACATCCCGCCGGCGCCGGGCTGCCAGTGAGGCCCCGAGCCGTGGCCCCGGAGGCCCGCCAGCTCGCCCCAGGTCTTCCCGCCATCGGTGGAGCGGAACAGTGCTGCGTCCTCCACCCCGGCATAGACCAGGTCGGGGTCGGTGCGCGACGGCTCGAGGTGCCACACCCGCTTGAACTCCCACGGATGGGGCGTCCCGTCGTACCACATGTGGGTCCCGGGGGTGCCTTCGTACTGGAACTCGTTCCCCACCGCCTCCCAGGTCCGGCCGCCGTCGTCGGAGCGCTGCAGGACCTGCCCGAACCAGCTGCTGGTCTGCGAGGCCCAGAGCCGCTCCGGCGCGGCCGGCGACCCCTTGAGGTGGTAGATCTCCCAGCCCGGGAAGTGGGGGCCGTTCACCGCCCACTTCTTCCGGGCCCCGTCGGACTCGAGGATGAAGGCACCCTTCCGCGTGCCGACGAGAACCCGCACTCCGCTCATCGTGACCTCCCGCTGGAATCGTGACCCGGAAGCCTAGCCCTCACCGCCCCTGCTGTCGATCTCGCCCCGCCCCGGACGTCGCATGGATGGACGGCGGAGGGCGCCGCGGGGGTGAGGGCGCATAAGTCGGCCGGGCCCCGCAAGGAATGACCGCGAGGTCGCCAGCCGACTTCGAGCGCCCGAACTCCCGCGGCGTCCGACGCCGAGACTCGCGCCCGGCGGTCGCCGGGCATCACGCCGCCGGGGCCCGCAGCCCCTCGAGGTAGTCCACCAGCAGCCCGAGGTTCGACGTGAGCACCGACAGGTCCCCGGTCCCCTTCGCCACGCTGTACGACCCTTCGATCGTCGCCACGAGGAAGGTGGCCACGCGCCGCGCGTCCACTTCCCGCCGCACCGACCCCGCCCCCCGCCCGGCCTCGAGCAGGTCGGCGAACAGGCTCACCCACCGCGCGTACGCCGAGTCGACCCGGCGGCGGAACTCCGCGTCGAGCGGCGCCATCTCCTGCGCGATGTTGTTGAGCGGGCAGCCCAGCACCGCCTCCTCCGGGTGCGTGTGGCTGGCCCGGTGACGGAGGACCGCCTGCAGTGCCGAGAGCGGGTCGGGGACGGCGCCGGGCGGGGCCGACCACCGCTCCAGGAGGAAGCCCGTGATCACCTCGTCCACCACCGCGTGGCCCAGCGCCGCCTTGCTGGGGAAGTGGTGGTAGAGCGCGCCCTTGGTGACGCCCGCCTCGCCCAGGATCGCGTCGAGCGACGCCGCCTGGAAGCCGTGGCGGTAGATCTCCGGGAATGCGGCCCGGAGGATCTTCTGCCGGGTCACGTCGGGCTGGCGGAGGCGGCGGGGCGCGTCGAAGAACGGCATCTCCCTCCCTGCGGGTCCGGACGGGCGATGTGTAACAGCCTTCCCCGGGGGCCGGGGTCGGGGTTGACGTCGTGCCAGCGAAACTATACATACCGTCCAGTCGGTATGTCAACCAGGGACGGTTCCGATGCTGACCATTGACGACATCCTCGCCGAGCTGGAGCACGAGGCCGACGCCACCCGGCGCGTGCTCGAGCGGGTGCCGGACGAGTGGCTCGATTGGCGCCCCCACCCGGTCTCGCTCACGGTGGGCCAGCTCGCGATGCACGTGGCGACCCTGCCGGGCGCCCTGGCCGAGGTCGCGGCCCGCGACACCTTCCCCGCCGGCTTCGTGGTGCCCCGGCCCACCGCGGGGAGCGCCGACGAGCTGCTCGCGGCGCTGGAGCGGAGCCTCGACCGCGCCCGCGACATCCTGAGCGGGATGGACGAGGCCGCCCTCGCGGCGCCCTGGCGGCTGGTGGAGGGGGAGGAGGAGGTGGTCGCCCTCCCGCGGCGCCAGGTCATCCGGGCCATCCTCCTCAACCACTGGTACCACCACCGCGGCCAGCTCACCGTCTGCCTCCGGCTGGCCGGGGCACCGGTGCCCGCCATCTACGGCGACAGTGCCGACGAGCCGGCCCTGGATCTGCGACGCGCGTCACTGGCCGGCGGCTCGATCGCGCAGTAATCTCTCCCCACAGGGACCCCCTGCCCGGCCCGCGGGGCCGGAAGGAGACAGCATGGCATACGTTGACGGCTTCGTGCTGGTGGTGCCGAAGCGCAAGGTCACGGCCTATCGGCGGCTCGCCACCAAGGCGGGCAGGATATGGAAGGAGCACGGCGCGCTCGAGTACCGGGAGTGCATCGGCGACGACCTCAACATCAAGGGCACCCTCCCCTTCCCCCGCCTCACCCGGGCCAAGGCGGGCGAGACGGTGTTCTTCTCCTGGATCACCTACCGCTCCCGCGCCCACCGGGACCGGGTGAACAAGAAGGTGATGGCCGACCCGCGGGTGGCGAACATGAGCGGGCCGATGCCGTTCGACATGAAGCGGATGGCCTACGGCGGGTTCAAGCCGATCGTTTCCTTCTGACCGCGGAGCAGCCCCGATGCGACGTGCCCTGTCCCTCCTCCTCGCCCTCACGGTCCTCCCGCTGGCGGCTCACGCCCAGGCGGTGGCCACCTCGCGGGCCCTCTGGCAGCAGGTGACCGCCCAGGTCACCCAGATCGCGGAGGAGCTGCCCGAGTCCACCTACGCCTTCAAGCCGACGCCCGAGGTGCGGAGCTTCGGGCAGCTCTTCGGCCACATCGCGGGCGCGCAGTACCTGATGTGCGCCGCCGCCGTCGGCGACCCGCCACGCGAGGAGGACGCGGTGGAGAAGTCCACGACCACCAAGGCGGGGCTGGTGGCCGCACTCAAGGCCTCGACCGCCTACTGCGAGAAGGCCTACGCGCAGTCCGATGCCGACGCCACCGGCGCCACGAAGCTCTTCGGCGAGGATCGCACCCGGCTCTACGTCCTGGGGATGAACGCGATCCACAACGGCGAGCATTACGGGAACCTGGTGACCTACCTGCGGATGAACGGGATCGTCCCCCCGGCGAGCCGGCCGCGACGGTAGGCGGCCCGGCGGGAAGGGCGGGGCGGCGGTCGACCCGTGTATACTTCGGGGCCGATTGCCACCCCGCCCATCCAGGGAGCCGCCCCGTGCCCGCGTTCAAGCCGGACCAGTGCCACCTGACCTGCCACGGCCGCGACTTCCATTTCGTGTCCTACGAGGGCCAGAAGGCCAACGAGAAGCGGCACGAGCTGGAACTGCCGCCGATGTGGTACCTGATGGGCCCCGCCCGGCGCTGGCCAGTGATGCCGTGGGTCGCCGGCCAGCCCGAGCTGGAGCTGCGGCGCGACCTCCGCGCCTGGCTCGTGTCGCAGGGCCTGGCGAGCGCGGTCGCCCGGCCGGCCTGAGCCGCCCTACTTCGCGGCCCCCGCCGCGATTGCCTCCCGATCCACCACCCGCCCGTCCTTGAGCACCCGCCAGATCCGGCGGGTGTTCCGGATGTC
Organism: Gemmatimonadales bacterium; assembly: GCA_025924275.1. Classification (GTDB taxonomy): domain Bacteria; phylum Gemmatimonadota; class Gemmatimonadetes; order Gemmatimonadales; family GWC2-71-9; genus JAICEH01. The sequence goes on from JAICEH010000114.1 coordinate 4,584, forward strand.
CACCGTCGGGTCGGCGTCGAGCAGCACCAGGTCGGCCCGCTTCCCCGGCTCGATCGAGCCGAGCTCCGCCTCCGCCCCCAGGATCCGCGCCGACCCCAGGGTGCCGGCCCCGATCGCCTCCAGCGGCGTGAACCCCGCCGCCACCAGTTCCTCCAGCTCGAAGTGCACCGCCGCGGGCACCTGCCAGATGTCGGTCCCGACCCCGACGGTGACGCCCGCGCGGTGGAACCGGAGCGCGGTCCGCCGGCCCACCTCCGCGGCCTGCTCCGCGCCGCGGCGCTGCTCCGGGTCGAGGGTGGCCATCCCCCCCAGCTCCTCCCGCGGGGGTGCGAACGGTCCCAGCTCCGACTCGACCTGCGCCGGGTCCGCGCTCATCCGGGCGGGGAAGCCCTGGTAGGAGATCGTCGGCACCACCCCGATCCCCGCGGCGCGGAAGAGCTGGAGCAGGTCGTCGTACACCCCGGTGTCCGCCCGCGGCCCGCACGACTCGGTGTGCTCCTGGGCGTCCATCCCCGCGGCCACGAGCGGGAGCGGGTGCGCGCAGTGCCCCGTGGCCCGCATCCCCAGCCGGTGGGCCTCCGCCACGATCCGCGCGTTGATGTCCCAGTGGTAGAAGGTGCGCGTCTTCACGTGCGGGGCGCCGAAGCCCGCCGCGAGCGCCACCGAGCGCCGCACGTGCCCCGGGTCCGCCTCGGGCTCGATCCCCCGGCCCTCGTCGCCGTCCCAGGCCCAGTCGGTGTAGTACTGGAAGCCGCCGGCGGCCACCCGCGGGCCCTGGGCCCGTCCGGCCGCGAAGGCCTCGCCCCACGCCACCAGCGACGCCATCGCCGAGCCCTGGTCCCGGATCGTGGTGATGCCGAACCAGAGGTGCCCGGGGAGGCGCGCCGGCTCGTACGCGTGCGCGTGCAGGTCCATCAGTCCCGGGATCGCGAACCGGCCCGCGGCGTCGAGCACCGCCGCCCCGCCGGGGCGGAGGGTGCCGGCCGCGGCGATCCGGGTGATGCGGCCCCGCTCGAGGAGCAGGTCGCGCGGGGGCGTGGGGCCGTCTCCGGCGCCGCTGATCACGCGCACGTTCCGGAGCAGGAGCGGCGGCGGTACCGGCGGCATGTAATCCAGCGGCCAGCCGAGGTGCCGCTCGGCGCCGTCCGGCGCGCGGAGCACGAGCCCGTCGCCCGATGCGAAGAGCACGCTGCCGTCCTGCGCCGCCGAGGCGTAGAGCGCGGGCGAGTCGCCCAGCGGTCCGGCCGCGCCGACCTGGCCCGCCGCGTCGAGCGGGGCGCGCCAGAGCCGGTCGTGCCGCACCCAGGTGAGGGCGCCGGCGGTCCAGCGGAGGTAGATCGGCGAGTCGGGGAACCCCTTGAGGAAGCGGGAGCCGCCCGCGAGCGGGAGGAACCGACCGGCGGAGGGCGTGCGCGGGGAGAACCCGCCCGCGAGGTGGAGGACCCCGTCCGAGGCCGGCGACCACTCCGGCGCCATCGCGTCCGGCGCGAGCCACGGCACCACCACCGTGCCGAGCGCGCGGGCGGCGCCGGAGTCCGCCACCGGCAGCGTGGAGGCCTCGGCCACGCGGAGCCGCGTCGATCCCGTGGGCGGCGCGTGCACGAACGCGAGGTACCGGCCGTCCGGAGACCAGGCCGGCAGCGCCTCGCGCCCGGGAAGCGAGGTAAGCCGCCGGGTGGTCCCGTCTGCCACCACCGTCGCGTAGAGGTCCTCGCGATCCCACGCGCCGGCGGACCACGCCACCTCGCTGCCGTCCGGCCGCCAGGCGAGGTGCCGGGCGGTGAGCGGCACCTCGGTCACCTCCCGCGGCGTCCCGCCCACCGGCATCACCCAGAGGCGTCCCAGCGCCAGGAGCGCGATGCTGCCCCCGTCCGGCGAGAGCTCCACGTCGGTGAACCCGCGCGCCGGCTGGCGCACGCCCGGCGCGGGGAACCTCGGGGGGGCGGCGGGGCGTCGGGCGCGGGTGAACTCGAGGTGCGCCGAGAAGGGGATCCGGGTCGGCGTACCGCCGGCCGCGGGCACCCGCCAGAGGCCGCCGTCGGCGGAGTAGAGGAGCGAGCCGCCGTCGGGGCTCCACCGCACCCGTGTCGGGGTCACGTCGGCGTGGCCGGTGAGCCGCGTGGCGGGGCCGGCCGTGGCCGAGTCGCCGGCGCGGCGCAACCAGACCTGGGTGCGCCCGGCGCTGTCGGGGCCGAAGAAGGCGATGCGCGCGCCCGCCGGGTCGAGCGCCGGCGGCCGCGGCGGCAC
>JAICEH010000115.1 GCA_025924275.1 Gemmatimonadales bacterium
CATCCCCGGCTCCGGGCGCGGCCCTTCGACTCCGAGAGTCGCTACATGCTCGCCACCGTCGAGGAGCCCGGCGGCCCGGCCACCTACCTCAAGGGGGCACCCGAGGTCGTGCTGGAGCGCACCGCGCTCTCCAGCGAGGAGCGCGCGGCGTGGCGGCGGATGGTCCAGTCCGAGGCGGAGAACGGGTACCGGGTCATCGCCCTCGCGCGGGGCGCGGGCGAGGCCGAGACCGGACTCTCCTGGCTGGGCCTGGTCATGCTCCTCGACCCCCCGCGACCCGAGGTGCCGGAGGCGATGCGGCGCGCCCGCGAGGCCGGCATCCGGGTGCTGATGATCACGGGGGACCACCCCGCCACCGCCGTCACCACCGCGCGGCTCGCCGGGATGGACGCCGGGACGGTGATCACCGGCGAGGCCTTCGCCGCGCTCGACCCGGAGGGACGCGCCCGCACCGTCCGCGAGACGAGCGTCTTCGCCCGGGTGAGCCCGGCCGACAAGCTGGAGATCGTGCGCCTCCTCCGGCGGGACGGGGAGGTGGTGGCCGTGACCGGGGACGGCGTGAACGACGCGCCCGCCCTCAAGCAGGCGGATGTCGGCGTGGCGATGGGGCAGCGCGGCAGCGACGTGGCCCGCGAGGTGGCCGACCTCGTCCTCCTCGACGACAACTTCGCCACCATCGTGGCCGCCATCGAGGAGGGGCGAAGCATCTACGAGAACATCCAGAAGTTCATCCGCTTCCTCTTCTCGACCAACCTCTCCGAGGTCCTCGTCGTGGCGATCGGGGCCGTCGCCGCGGTCCTCCTCGGGCTCCGCGATGATGCCGGGCACCTCCTGCTCCCGCTCACCGCCGCGCAGCTCCTCTGGATCAACCTCGTCACCGATGGCGCCCCGGCCCTGGCGCTCGGCGTGGACCGGAACCCCGACGTGATGCGGCGGGGACCCCGCGACCCCCGCGCCCCGCTCCTCGACCGGCCGTCGCTGGGGTTCATCCTGGCGTCCGGGTCGCTCAAGGCCCTCGTCGCCTTCGCCCTCCTCGGCCTCCTGCCCGTGTTCCTGGCCACGGCACCCGGCCTCACCCGGACCGCCGTCTTCACCTTCCTGGCCGCGGGGCAGCTCCTCTTCGCCTATCCGGCGAGGCGGACCGGGCTCCGGCCCGGCGCGAATCGCGTCCTCCACCTCGCTGTCGCGGCCGGGTTCCTGGCCCAGGCGCTGGTGACCTTCGTCCCGTCGTTGATGCGCGCGTTCGACGTGGTACCACTCACCCTGCCGGTCGGCCTCGCGGTCGCCGCCGGCATCCTCCTCGCCTGGGGCCTGGCCGAGCTGACCGGTCGGGTGATCTGGCGGAACCCACCCCGCCGCACCTGACTCGCGACTCGCGACTCGAAACTCGCGACCCTCCCGTTACCCGACCCTCCCCCTTCCGTGATGCACCGCCGCCATCATACCCTCGGCTCAGGAGGTCGAGGTTCGGATGGTGCGATTGATCGCGGACCGGGTGGGGGCGCTGGACCGGGCCTGGATGCTCGGGCTCGCGCGCGTCACGGCGCCGGCCTGGCTGGACGGGTTCCTGCGGGGCGTCACCCACGCCGGCGGCGCGCGGGCGACCATCGGCCTGACCCTGGTGCTGCTGCTCCTCCCCGCCACCCGGACGCTCGGCCTCCTCGCGGCGCTCGCGAACCTCCTTGCCCACCTCGCGGTGCAGGCCCTCAAGCGCACCGTGGTCCGCCCGAGGCCGCACCTGCTCGGCGGATTCGACCCGCTCGCGCACGTCCCCGACGCCTTCTCCTTCCCCTCCGGGCACACCGCGGCGGCGGGCGCGGTGGTGCTCACCCTCCTCCTCGCGGGCCACCCCCTCGGGCTGGCCCTCCTGCCGCTGGTGCCGGCCGTCGCCGCGTCGCGGGTCTATCTCCGGGTGCACTACGTGAGCGACGTGCTGGCGGGCTTCGCCCTCGGCCTGGCCGGGGCCGTGGCCGCCGTGGCCCTGGCGGGTTAGCGCCGCGCCCCGGTCAGGGGCGGCCGGGACGCCGTGGCGGTGCGATCGCCTCCGCGATGCCGGGATGACGGGGCGGTGGCCACGTGAGCGTCGCGCCCGCCGGCGGGGAACCCGCCAGGAAGCCGGCAACCACCTCCTGCACGTCGGCGGCGGGGAGCAGCTCGTGCCCGCCGTTCCGGACGGTGAGGATCACCGCCTCGCGGAAGAGCGGTGCCGTCGCCTCCGCATTGCCCAGCGGGGTCCGGTCGTCGAGTGTGCCCTGGATCAGGAGCGCCGTTCCGCCGAGGTGCGCCGGCAGGGTGGCCTCGGGTCCGGGCTCGATGCCTATCGCCCGGCAGAAGTCCGGCGAGACCGGCAGGTTGTCGAACGGCTGGCCGAGCAGGCTGCTGGCGCCCTGCCGCGCCGCCTCAGCCAGCCGGGAGCCCGAGGGCGGGGCCGAGCAGTACGCGGCGCGCCCGAAGAGCGGGCCGCCGCCGGCCCTGAGGTCCCCGAGGAGCCCGCCGGCGAGCATCCCCAGCAGCCGGGTATCACCCCGCTCCAGCGAGGCGACGAGCGCGGGCAGCCTCGGATCCGCCAGTCGCGCCGTCACCAACGCCTGGAACCCCTCCTTGCCGACCATCATCCGCACGGTGTCGCCGGAGGCGCCGGGCGCCGTCACCGCGAGTGGCGCCCGCTCGAGGGCCGCGAAGCGCCTGGTCAGGGCCGCCCGCAGGTCGGGAGCGAGCGAGCGCCCGGTGGAATCCCCGGCCACCGCCTCGGCCACCCGGTCGAGCAGCGCCTCGAGCGTGGCAGGGAGTCGCGCCCCCTGGTCGAAGCCGAGCACGCCCTGGAGCACGAGGCGATCGACCCGCTCCGGATGCCGCCGCGCGTACTCGAGCGCGAGCCGGGTGCCGTGGCTGAAGGCGAGGATGGAGAGCCGTTCGGCGCCGACGGCCGCTCGCACCGCATCCAGGTCCTCGGCCACCTCGCCCACGCCGATCCGCTCGGCCGGCACCCCGCGGGCCCGCCACTTCGCCACGCACGGCGCGTAGACCGACACCAGGGCTTGGGCGAGCGCGTCGCGGCTCTGGAGGAGGTCGGGCCCGGGGGCGAAGGTCGGGTCGCAATCCGCATTCGGCGTGGAGAGCCCCACCGTGCGCGGGTCCAGCAGGATCACGTCGGCGGAATCGCGGAGCCGGGTGAAGAGCCCGTAGTAGGGAGGGACCCGGGCGATCACGGTCGCCGGAATCCCCGGGCCGCCCATCAGGAAGACGATGGGGCTCCGTCCGGTGGGGTGGAGCGCGGGGAGCCGGAGCCAGGAGATGCTCCACCCGCCGGCGGTGGCAGGGTCCTCCGGGGGGAGCACCAGTGAGCCCCGCTCCGCCCCCTGGCGCCGGCCGTCGAAGGCGACGAGCGAATCGGGGGCGACGACTGCGGGGCCGACGGGCGATTGGGCGTCCGCCGTTCCGCCGGGACCGGACGAGGCCAGCACCCCCAGGAGGAGCCCGGGGGCGGGGAAGGACAGCCAGCGGGGTCGCCGGGTGTGCGCCGTCACACCACCCCGCGGTGCCGCCGTCCCGTCGTCCCGTCGTTCCGCCGTCCCGTCGGTCAGTATCCTCCGCCCCCGTTCCCTCCGCCTCCGGTCGTCACCGTCGCCACGCTCACCGTCCCGCTCATCCCCGGATGCAAGGTGCACTGGTAGGGGAAGCTCCCCGCCGTGGAGAAGGTCCGGGAGATGCTCGTGTTGGTGTTGGCGCCGCCGATGTTCGCGGGCGCGCCCGGGACGTCCTCGAAGGTGACGTTGTGGCCCAGGCTGCCGAAGGCCCAGGTCACCGTGCCGCCGGTGCGGATCCCGGCATTCCCCGGCTGGAAGACGGAGCCCGTGGTCGCCTGGACGGTCACATTGCTCGGCGGATCGCCGGGACCCGGGCCGGGATCCGGGTCGGGGTCGGTGCCCCCGTACCCGCCGTCGGAGCAGGCCGCGACTGCCACGGCCAGCGCCAGGATGACTGTGCGCATGATCACCTCCCGGCGCCCGATCGACGCAAGTGTGGAGCGGGCGCCCGTTTCACCTTGGCGTGCGCTCCGTCCCGCGTCTTGTACCTACCTAGCCATCGCCACTCCGGGCTCACCTCGCCCAGTAGCCGCCTCCCGCCCGGGTGAAGTCGGCCGGCAGACGGCTGAGCGAGGGCACGAGCGCATAGACGTTGGCGCCCACCGAGTTGCCCGACCGGGCCCACTGGGCCATCAGGGCCGCGGGGTCGGGCACCTTCGACATCACGCTGCCCATCGCCGCCAGGTCGCGGTCGATGGCCTGGAGGGAGGTCATCGGGATGAACATCAGGTAGGCCGGGCCGGCCATGCCGTTCGATACCTGGTAGACGCTCCAGCCGACGTCCACGCCCGCCTGGGCGTACGCCGTGGCGAACGCCTTCACCACCGCCTCGTAGTCGGCCTCCATCCCCGGCTTCACCCGGAAGGTGATGATCTGGAGCGACCGCGATGCCGGCGTGATCCAGGCGGCCCGGTATCCCAGGTCCGGGCGGTGGAACGCCCAGAGGACCTCCCCCAGGTCGGCGTGGCTCGCCACGCTCCGCCACACCGAGTCGCTCGCCGCGGCGAGGCCCGGGGTGCCCAGCATCGCCGCCATCTGGGCCTCCATCGCGGCGTGGCTGGCGAAGCCCTCGAGCCAGACCACCTCGCCCCGGCCGCTCATCGAGGTTGCGCCGAACCAGTGGTCCGCGGCGCCGAACCGGTCGCTGACCGTGCCGAATCCGGCACCGGCCTGCTCGGTGAGGCGCTCGTGGCCGAGCTTCGGCACGACCCGGTACAGCTTGAGCACCGCGGGTGGCGCGCCGGCCGCGTCGGGCACCGGCTGGGCAGCGGTCGGGACGGGATCGTGGGCCAGCAGGACGGCGGCGGTGCACGCGCCGGCCAGCGCGCCGCGGAATGCGCTTCGCATGGGAGCCTCCTCGGGTCGGGGTTGCCCGAGCGGGACTCTACTCCGATCCCCGTCTCCTGCAACCCCTCGGCCGAGCCGCCGAGCCGGCCTTGAACTGCCCCGCGCCGCATGCCACCTTTGCCGGCGAGGGCGTAGCTCAATTGGTAGAGCAACGGACTTTTAATCCGTAGGTCGTGGGTTCGATCCCCACCGCCCTCACTCTGCGCTGTTCGCTGTTCGCTGTTCGCTGTTCGCTGCTCGTTCCCGCTCCCCGCTCCCCGGTCTCCGTGATCCGTCTCGAGCTCGACCTCATCCAGACGCTCGCGCTCGCCGCCCCCGTCTACTACGCGGGGCTCGTCCTGCGCCGGCGCGTGCGGTTCCTCGACCGGCTGAACGTCCCGTCGGCCGTGCTGGGGGGGCTGGTCTTCGCCCTGCTGGCGACGCTCCTCCGGGGCGTCGTTTCCCTCGAGCTCGACACCGGCGCGCAGCCCCTCTTCATGGTGGCGTTCTTCACCTCCCTCGGCATGGAGGCGAGCCTGGCGCTGCTCCGGGCCGGTGGCGTCCAGGTGGTCCTCTTCCTGGCCTTCGCGACCGTCTTCTGCTTCGTGCAGAACGGGGCCGGGATGGCCATCGCCGGGGCGTTCGGGGAATCGCCCCTGTTCGGGCTGATGGCCGGTTCGGCGACGCTGGTCGGCGGACCCGCCACCGGGCTCGCGTTCGCCCCGCTGTTCGAGGAGGCCGGGCTGCCGGATGCGGCCACCCTCGCCGTCGCGTCGGCCACGATCGGCATCGTGGCCGGGGGGATCGTGGGCGGCCCGGTTGCCACCCGGCTGGTGCACCGCCACCGCCTCGAGCCCGCGACCCGGTCCGCCGAGGAGCGCGCCCGCGAGCTCGAGGATCCCCCCGCCATTCTCCGCGTGGAGCTCGACCGCGAGGACACCGCCCTGGTCCGCAACATGGTGCTCCTGGCCGCGGCGATGGGGCTGGGCAGCCTGCTCGGCGCCCGCTTCCAGGCCGCCGGCCTCACGCTGCCGGCCTACGTGGGGGCGATGGTCGTGGCGTCGGTCTTCCGCAACCTGGATGACGCCACCGGCCGCCTGGGCGTGGATCAGCGCGCCATGGAGTTCATGGGCGGTGTCGCGCTGAACATCTTCCTGGTGGTGGCGCTGATGGACCTGAAGCTGTGGGCACTGGCCGGCCAGGCGCTGCCGCTCTTCGCCATTCTCGCGGCCCAGGTGGGACTCGTCGTGCTGGCCGCGTCCACCGTGTCGTTCCGGCTGATGGGGCGGGACTACGATTCGGGCGTGATGGCCGGCGGGTTCGTCGGCTTCGCCCTCGGGACGACGGCCAACGCCCTGGCGAACATGCGGACCCTGGTGGAGCGCTTCGGCCCTGCCCCCCGGGCGTTCCTCGTCGTCCCGCTGGTGGGGGCCTTCTTCATCGACTTCACCAACGCGCTGATCATCACCCTCTTCGTGAACTGGTTGCACTAACGGCAGGGGGGAGGCCCGCTCCCCGCTCCCCGCCTATGCCGCCCGCGCCCTCGCGAGCGCCTGGCGCCCCGCCTCGGTGAGCTCGAGCAGGTCGGGCCGGCCGGTGCGCGGGTCGATGCCCCGGGCGAGCAGCCCCTCCGCGACGAGCCGCCGGGCGGCGGCCGCCAGGATCGCGCGGGTGACCGGCCACCGGCGCGGGAGCCCGGAGAGCGGTGCTGCTCCCCGGGCCCCCACCTCGGTCAATACCTGGATCTGTACTGCCTGGATCGCACCCATGGTCCGCTCCGCTGTGGGCCGTCGGAGGACGGCTGATGGCAGATGC
>JAICEH010000116.1 GCA_025924275.1 Gemmatimonadales bacterium
ATCCCCGTCATTGGCACGGTGCGGGCCGCCCAGTAACCGAGCCCGCTCCCGACCACCAGCCCGACGACGATCCAGACCGGGGTCACGATCTTCATCGTGAGCAGCGTGACCACCACGGCGAGCAGCATCCCGACGCCGCTCAGCTGGTTGCCGCTCCGGGCGGTGTCCGGGCTGCCCAGCCGCTTGAGCCCGATGACGAAGAGGGCGCTCGCCGCCAGGTAGAGGAGTTCGGCCAGGCCGGCGGGCATCAGCGCTTCTCCGTGCGGCGGAACATCTGGAGCATCCGGTCGGTCACGGCGTACCCGCCGACCACGTTCATCATGGCGAGGATCACCGCGCCGACCCCGAAGACCACCGAGATCCAGCCGAATCCGCCGCCCGCCACCACGAGCGCGCCCACGATCGTGATCCCGCTGATCGCGTTCGAGCCCGACATGAGCGGCGTGTGCAGCGTGGGGGGCACCCGGTTGATGAGCTCGACGCCCAGGAACGTCGCGAGGGTGAAGATGACGATGCCCTCGATGATGCCGCCGGTCATTCGGGCCTCCGGTAGCGGACCTCGCCCGCGTGGGTGACGCACATGGGGCCGGCGATCGGGTCGTCGGCCCCGGTGACGAGCCCGCCCTCCTGGGCGGCGTACTCGACGAACGTCTGCAGGTTGCGGCTGTACATCTGGCTGGCGTGGGCCGGGACGGTGGCGGCGATGTTGGCGGGCCCGAGGATCGTCACGCCGCCGGCGACGACCGTCTCCCCGGCACGGGTGAGCTCGCAGTTGCCCCCGGTCTCCGCCGCGAGGTCGATGACCACGGCGCCGGGCTTCATCGTGGCGGCCATCGCCGCGGTGACGAGGCGCGGGGCCGGCCGGCCGGGCACCTGCGCCGAGGTGATGACCAGGTCCATCGCGGGGAGCGCACGCCCGATCGTGTCGAGGACGCGCTGATGCTCGTCCTGCGCCAGTTCCCGCGCGTATCCCCCTGCGCCCTCCGCCCCCGGGCTCACCGCCTCGCTCTCGAGGAAGGTGGCGCCGAGGCTCAGCACCTGCTCGCGCGCGGCCGACCGGACGTCGAAGCCCGCCACCACCGCGCCCAGCCGGCGCGCCGTGGCGATGGCCTGGAGCCCGGCGACGCCGGCGCCGATCACCAGCACCCGGGCCGGGCTGAGCGTGCCGGCGGCGGTGGTGAGCATCGGCAGCACGCGGCCGAGGGCGGAGGCGCCGAGCAGCACGGCCTTGTAACCGGCCAGCGTCGCCTGGGAGGAGAGCACGTCCATCGCCTGCGCCTTGGTGGTGCGGGGCACGAGTTCCATGGCGTAGGCGGTGACGCGCCGGGCCGCCAGGCGGGCCAGCAGCGCCTCGTTCGCGTGCGGAGCGAGGAGTGCCACCACGGCGCCGCCCTCGCGGAGGGCGCCCGCCTCGGCCTCCGACGGCCGCTGCACCTTGAGGACGAGCTCCGCGCCGAGCGCCGTGTCGGCGTCGGTGAGCCGGGCCCCCGCCGCCTCGTAGGCGGCGTCGGTGAAGCCGGCCGCCTCCCCCGCCCCGCGCTCGACCAGCACGTCGTGCTTCGCCACCAGCCGCTTGATCCCGTCGGGCACCAGCGCCACGCGGCGCTCGCCCTCCACCGTCTCCCTCGGCACGCCGATCCGCATTCCGCTCCCCGTGGCTGAGGCTCCGGCAATCTAGTCCGCGCGGGCGGTCCCGCCAGACGCGGCCTGCGATTCGCGGTTCGCGGTGAGCGGTGCGCTATTCGCCCGGGGTACCGTTCCCCGCTCCCTGCTCCCCGCTCCCCGAATCGGGGGGGACCGAATCCGGAGCGACCGTGTCCCGCCCCTGCCCCGGCATTCCCGGGATGCCGGGCAGCCGCGGCAACTGGAACACGTCGCCCAGCCCCTGCGCGCCGAGTCGCACCAGTTGCTCGTTCAACTTCGCCCGCTCCGCCTCGAGGCGGCCGCGGGCCTCGTCGTACCGACGGGTCCCCTCGGCGCGGAGGCTGTCGGCGCGCACCCGCAGCCCCGCGAGCTGGGCTCGCGCCACGCTGTCCACCTTCGCGCGGGCGAAGGCTTCCGCCCGTGCAAGCTCCTCACCCATGGCGGCCCGCAGGCGATCGGAGAGTACCCGATCGAGGTTGGAGCTCACGCGGAAGACCGGCCGCGCGACCGGGCCTTCGAGGCTCGCCTCGACCTCGAGTCCCGGCAGGGTGGCGAGGATCCGCCCGAGCAGCGCCTCCACCGGACCGGCGGCCCCGCCACCCCGGGCGCTGTCATAGAGGGTCCGGACGTCACCGGCCCGCAGGCTCCACCGGGCCCGGACGTCGTTCCCCGCGAGGCGGAAGAAGAGCCGGCTGTCGGAGCGTCCCGGCTCGATCCGGAAGGGCACCTGCGGCAGGCCGAAGCCGGGAAGGCGGACGCCACCCACGGCCACCGCCACCGAGTCACGCGGCGGCCCGCGATGGTCGAGGACCGCCCCCAGCGCGAAGGTGGGTGCCCCGGGTGGCCCCGAGAGCCGCTCGGCCGAGACCCGGACCGGCTGTCCCACGAGGGCCGGCTCGGTGGTGAGGTCGGAGAGCCGGAGGAGGTAGTTGCCCTCGATGGCGTCGGCCCCCGTCAGGGAGAACCGGGCCTGCCCGACAGCGACGTGGAATGCCGGAAAGGCCTGCGCCAGGGGAAACCCGACGTCGGTGCCGTCGAGCCGGAGCCGCTTCGGGCCCGGGCGGCGGCGGGGATCGAGCCCCGGCGGGAGATACTCCCGCGCGAGGGCGAACCAGTAGAGCGCCCGCTGGAAGCGGTCGATCGAGACGTCGCCGAAGACAGCCTTGCCGAGGTCGGGCGCGTCGAAGCTCGGCAGGCGCAGGAGGCCCCGGGCAAACTCGATGTCCTGCAGCCGCGCGGCGTCCACGGCGCGGACTCCCGCCTCCAGGTCGGCCAGCCCCGTCGCGGCCGCCCGGCCGAGCCCCTCGACGTGGGCCCTGACCGTATCCACCCGGCCGATGAGCCGCCGCACGTCGGCCACCGCCTGCTGGGTGCCGGCGAGACCGAGCGAGGCGGGGGTCTGGCCGCGAAGCCGGGCCAGCAGCACCCGGGCGGAGTCGAGGGTGGCGGCGACGGGGACCGCCCGCACGCCGGCCTCGAGGGCGTCGCGGAGCGAGTCTGCCCGGGCCCCGAGGGCCCGCGCGGCCTGCACCGTGGCAAGCTGGGCGGGATCCAGCGCGAGCTGGCGGAGCGTGTCCACCCGGGGCAGGAGGAGGGCGGGAATGTCGAACTGCTCCCGCCACGCCCGCACCTGCCCCAGCGTCCGGGCCGCGAAGCCGCCGGGGTCCGCCGGCTGCGCCGGACGCGACCGCGCGGTCCCCACGCCCGCGCCGGCCACCAGGAGCTCGGTGATCACCACCTTCTTCTCGAGCAGGGCCCGGGGCTCGAACACCACCCGCAGCGCGGCCGCGGAGAGCGCGTTGCGGCTCCGGTCGAAGGGATCCGCCACCTCGAGCCCGGTGAGCTCGATCGCCGTCTCGCCCTCGAGGATCCGGAGGGAGCCGACGTCCACCTGGGTGCCGAGGACCTTGGTGGCCGTCTCCTCCACCGTGTCCCGGAGGATGCGATCCGCGAAGAGGAGGTAGCCCACCGCCAGCCCCAGGAGCAGGAGCAGGAGCGGGATGATGCCGCGCCACCGGGCGACGCGCGGCTTCATTCGGGGCGGAGGAGGCGGTACCAGTTGTAGGCCTTCGACGCCTTGAGCGCCTGCATCAACGGCGTCCCCTCGAGGCGGGCGCCCCAGGTCTCCCGGTACCGCCGCACCCCCCACCGGGCCAGGAGCCAGATGGGAACCAGGCCCGCCACCCAGAGGACCACGCTGCCCAGCACCACGCTGTTGTTGAAGTTGGTCCAGGGCAGCACCGGCACGTTGTACAGCCGGGTCCAGAGGTCCTCGAGGCCGGAAGCCAGGAGGAGGCGGCGCCCCACGAGGTCGAACAGCGGATCGAGGAGGAACCCGACCGGGGTGAAGAGGAGCCACCCGAGCATCGCGCCGCCCACCGACACGTTGAACACCATCACGGCGGCGGCGATGCCGAGGTTGTGCAGGTTGAGGAGGGGCGTGAGCCCCCACGCGGCGCCGAGGGCCACGCCGGTGGCGACCTGGGCGGGCGTGCCCTCGGAGTGGAGCGTCTTGAACAGCGACTGCAGGAGCTTGAGGAGGGTCAGCATCCGCGGTCAGCGACGCACGATGCGCCAGACCGTCTCTTCCCGGTCCGCGGTCAGGTAGAGCGACCCGTCGGGCCCGGCGGCGAGGCCGACGGGACGGATGCTGGTCGGGCCGCCGCGGCCGGTGGCGAAGTCCCGCCAGGGCCCCGCGGGCTTGCCGTCCCGGAACGGGACGAAGACCACGCGGTACCCCGCCTGGGGCAGCGGCGCCCGGTTCCAGGACCCGTGGAAGGCCACGAAGAGCCCGCCGCGGTACTCCTCGCCGAACATGCCGCCGGGATAGAACAGCGCGCCGTTCGGCGCCCAGTGGGCGGGAAACGCGATGGCCGGCGCCGTCTTGTCGGCGCAGCGTCCGACCTGGCTCCGGTCGCCGCCGTACTCCGGCGCCTGCACCTTCCGCTGGAGGTCGGGGTCGTAATAGCAGTAGGGCCAGCCATAATCGGCGCCTTCGGGCACCGGCCCGAACTCCTCCGCCGGCTTCTCGGCGTTGTCCCGGTCGCTCGCGCCCCACTCGGAGAGCCGGTCGCGTCCGTGAATGGCAGCCCAGAGCTCCCGGGTGACGGGATGCGCCGTGATCGCCACGGCGTTCCGGATGCCGGTCGCCCAGCGGCGGCCCTGGGCCTGGGTCTGGCCCAGGCGGTCGGGGGCGAAGCGCCAGATGCCGGCGCGGGTGGCCAGCTCGTCGCAGGGATCCTTCCCGCGGGCGGGATCGCCACCGGACCCCTGGCAGGCATTGGACGGGGAACCGACGTTGACGAAGAGGGCTCCGCCGGGCCCGAAGGCGATGCTCTTCGCCCGGTGGCTGCTCGCGTCGGGCAGGTCGCGGACGACCACGTCCGGCTCGCCCGCGGGCTCGAGCTGCCCGGATGCCCAGCGCCAGCGAAGCACCCGGTCGTTGGGCGCGAACCAGAGGTAGCCGTCGTGAAGGGCAATGCCGTTGCCGGAGGCGCCGCCGAAGCGGCGCATCACGTCGGCCCGGCCGTCACCGGTGGTGTCCCGGAGTGCCACCACGCCCCCGCCGCTCCGCCCTCCGGTCGCGACGAACACGTCGCCGTTCGCCGCCACGGCGAGGTGGCGCGCCGCGCCGAGGTTCCGGGCGACGACCACGGCGCAGAAGCCCTCCGGGAGGGCCAGGCCGCCGTCGTCGGGGTCGCACTCCACGGCGGCTCGGCGGCTCGGCGGCTCGGCGGCCTGGTTGCCCTGGGGGGCGGCATTCGTCGCGGTGCAGGAAGCCGAGCCGGCGATCAGCAGGGCGAGGAGGGGGGACCGGCGCATGAGGATCTCTCCGGAGCGGGGCCATCGAATCGTAAGAGAGTCGGGGGGGAGAGGGGAGAGGGGAGCGGGGAGCGGGGAGCGGGCCCCGCTCCCCGCCCCGCCGTGCCACCGAGCCGCCGTGATTACATTCCCGCCCCATGGCCGGCGAATACATCTTCACCATGCGCGACCTCCGGAAGGTCGTGCCCCCCTCCCGCGAAATCCTCAAGGGCATCCACCTCGCCTTCTACCCCGGCGCCAAGATCGGCGTCATCGGGGCGAACGGCTCGGGCAAGTCGACCCTCCTCCGCATCATGGCGGGGGTGGACCACGATTTCCTGGGCGACGCGCGGCCGCTCCCCGGCATCCGCATCGGCTACCTCCCCCAGGAGCCGGCGCTCGACCCCGCGAAGGATGTCCGCGGGAACGTCGAGGAGGGACTGCGGGACGTGCGGGCGCTGCTGGACGAGTTCCACGCCATCGCCGCGCGGTTCGCCGAGCCGATGGACGACGCCGAAATGGACCGGCTGCTCGAGCGGCAGGGCCGGGTGCAGGACCGGATCGACGCCACCGATGCCTGGAACCTCGATCACAAGGTCGAGCTGGCGATGGATGCGCTCCGGCTCCCGCCGGCCGACGCCGACGTGACGACCCTCTCGGGCGGCGAGCGCCGCCGGGTGGCGCTCTGCCGCGTCCTGCTGGAGCAGCCCGACCTGCTGCTCCTCGACGAGCCCACCAACCACCTCGACGCCGAGTCGGTGGCCTGGCTCGAGCGCCACCTCGAGGAGTTCCCCGGAACCGTGGTGGCGATCACCCACGACCGCTACTTCCTCGACAACGTGGCGAAGTGGATCCTGGAGCTGCACCGCGGCGAGGGCATCCCGTGGGAGGGCAACTACTCGAGCTGGCTGGAGCAGAAGCAGAAGCGCCTGGCCACGGAGGAGAAGCAGGCCTCCGCCCGGCAGCGCACCCTGGAGCACGAGCTCGAGTGGGTCCGGATGTCGCCTCGGGCCCGCCAGGCGAAGAGCAAGGCCCGGATCCAGCGCTTCGAGGAGCTCCGGGAGCAGGCGGAGCGGCAGACCGAGGCCAGCACCGAGATCCTCATCCCGGTGCCGGAGCGCCTGGGCGACGAGGTGGTCGTCGCGAAGGGGCTGGCCAAGGGCTACGGCGACCGGCTGCTCTTCGAGCGGATGGATTTCGCACTCCCCCGCGGCGGCATCGTCGGCGTCATCGGCCCCAACGGCGCCGGCAA
>JAICEH010000117.1 GCA_025924275.1 Gemmatimonadales bacterium
GGCGCTCCACGACGAGGTCCACCCCCAGGCCCGAGGTGCCGTCGGTGGTGTTGGAGAGGACGGCCAGGTCGCGCGTGCGGTTGATGCCCGGGTCGTACTCGCTCACGGTGACCGTGCGGATCTCGTCGTCCACGTTGCGGAGCCAGGCCGCCCCGTCGAGCGTGACGCCGGCGCCGAGGTCGTAGCGGGCGCCCACCTCGCCGTGGGTGACGCTCTCGAATTCCAGGTCGCTGCCCCAGGACTGTGCGCTGGTCGAGAGGCTGATGTCCGTGTTCACCCCGAGATAGACCAGCTGGAAGTCCGGCCGCCGCGGGTACCGCCCGAAGCCGCCCCGGAGCGCGAGCCTGGATGAGGCCGCGTAGGCGACCCGTACCGATCCACCGACCGCCGCGTGGCTCGCATCCTCCCGGAACTGGATCAGGTCCGGGTCCCAGTCGGTGCCGTCGTACCCGTAGGTGGACACCCGGGGGAACCAGCCGGACCGGTCGAACTCCGGGCTCGCCGGATCGTCCTCCCGGAGCCAGGGCCGCCGGGCGCCGCTCGCGAAGCGCTCGTACCGGAGCCCCGCCACCACCGAGCCGTGGGGCCCGAGCGGAATCTCGTCCTCCACCCAGAGTGCGGTGGCCGAGGGCGACTCGATCCAGACGTCCGACGCCACCTGGCTGGTGAGCGCGTGGGCGTAGCCGGCGAGGTCCCAGGCCGTGCCCTCCGCGCCGATCCGCATCCGCGTGCCGGCGAGCCCGAAGCCCACTCGGCCGCCGACCACCGTGCGCTCCTCGTCGAGCAACGTGAGGCGTCCGACCGGGCCGCCCGACTCCGAGAATCCGAGGACGCCGTAGGCGTTGTTCCGCCACTGGTCGATGAGCGAGTACTGGTTGGTGTTCTCGAGGTCGTAGGGCGACCGCCGGGATCCCGGCGTGTTGCGCCGGTAGTTCTCCACCAGCTCCGCGTCCACCGGGAACTCCTCGAACCCGAAGCGGAGGTCGAGCGGCGCGAGCAGGAACCCGCCGAAGGGGTCGCGGGAATCGAGGTCGCCGTCGGTCGTGAGGGGGCCGTCCTCGCCCAGGTCACGCTGGAACGACAGGAACGCCTCGAGGAGGACCGGTCGGGTCCGGCCGAGCCGGTGCGTCGCGCCGAGCGAGAGCAGCCGGCTCGAGGTTCGTCCCGCGCCGAGCTGCTGGGCATTGTACAGGTTCACGTAGTCGAAGTGCCGGGCCTGGTCCTCGGCCAGCACCGCGGAAGCGAACACGCGGGTCGCGGTGCCGAGCCAGGACAGCTTGACCTGCGCCTGCGCCACCGAGTTGGTCGACGCGGGAAGGCGCGTGGCGGGCGCGGCCGTGAAGTCCAGGATGTCGACGTAGCTGGTGTCGGAGGTCGGATCGCCGGGGAGGGCCGGGACCGCGACGGTGCCCCCGATGCCGGACGCCGCGAAGATCGGCGCGTCCCCTGCCCCGGGCGCCGTGGCCACGCTCTTGGCGCCCTCCAGCGTGCCGGCGGCCGAGAGCCGGAAGCTGCCGAAGGCCCCGCCCGCGGCCGCTTCGAGCCGATTGTAGCCCTGGGAGCGCTCGCGGCCCCAGAGGCCGTCGGTGCGCGCGTCGAACCGGGCGCGCCAGCGCTCCCCGCCATCGGGGGTGGCGTAGGAAAGCAGGCCGCTGCCCCCACCGGCGTGACCGGCCCCACCGGGCCCAGTCAAGAGCCCCAGCCACCCCACCCCGCCGGAGCCGAGGAGCTCGCGCTGTCCGGCGAAGTCCTGGAAGGCGCGGGTGAGCGAGGTGGAAGCGGTGCCCCGCACGCCCGGATCCACCGGGATGCCATCGAGCTCGGTGCCGAGGTCCGCGGGTCGTCCGCCGCGCACCGACACCGGGCCGGTGACGCCGCTGGTGGCGCCGGGGAGGAGGCGCACCGCATCGGTGACGCGATCCACGGGCATCGCCCGCAGTCCCGCGCCCTCGAGCTGCCGCATGGTGGCGTGGCGCAGGCTGTCGGGCACCGCCGCGGTGTCGGGGCGGTCCTGGCCCCACAGGGGTCCTGTGCCCACGAGGAGGAGGACTGCGACGAGCAGCCGGCGCATGATCGGGACATCCGGATGTTGGGGAGTGGACTACGGCGGGGGGACGCCGGCGCGGAACCTAGTCGCACACGGCCGATGCCGGGAGGGCCGGACGCGGCGCGAGGGCCGCCGCGGGTCAGTCGCCCGCGCCGTCGGGAGCGGCCTGGAGGAGCGCCCGCAGCATCGCCCGGGGCTCGGGCCGGTCCCACTCGACCGCGCCCCGGACCGTGAGCACGACCACGCCGGCCCGGTCCACCACGAAGGTCGTGGGCACCATCGTGAGCGCGAGGCCCTCCGGCCGTCCGCCGGCGTCGAAGAAGACCGGGAGCCCGATCCGATGCTCCGCGAGCCAGGCGCGCGCGCGCTCGGGCCGTTCCGGCGACACCGCCAGGAACTCGACGCCCGGCACCGAATCGCGGAGCGCCTCGATGGCGGGCAGTTCCTTCACGCACGGGCCGCACCAGGTGGCCCAGATGTTGATGAAGAGCACCCGCCCCCGGAACTCGGCCAGGCGGGCGGTGTCGCCGTCGGCGCGGAGCAGGCTCCAGCCGAAGTCGGCGTCCCCCAGGACGGCGGGGGCCTCGGGCCCGGCTTCCCCCTGGGCGTGAAGCGGCGCGGCGCAGAGCCCGAGGAGGAGGAGTGCGGCCACCGCGAGCGCGAGGGCCGGCCGCCAGCCGGCCCGGCTCACGCCCCGCCGTCCGCGCCGCGATGCCGCTGGCAGAGCACCACCCCGGCCAGTTCGTGCCCCACGACGCGCTCGTCGGAGCCGAGCCGCACCGTCACCGGGCCGCTGAACGGCTGGCGCGCGACGATGACCACCTCCGCGCCGGGCACCAGCCCCACGTCGGCCAGGTACCGCAGCTTCTCGTCGTCGCTCGTCGCCGCGCGGCGCACCACGGCACGCTCCCCCTCCGGGAGGTCGCCGAGCGGGGTGTAGATCACCTCCGCCATCGAGCCGTCGGGTCCCGGGATGGGATCGCCGTGGGGGTCGAAGCCCGGGTTCCCCAGGGCGGCGGCCATGCGGTCGATCAGGCCGTCGCTCACCGCGTGCTCCAGCCGCTCCGCCTCGGCGTGCACCGAGTCCCACGAGTAGCCCAGCCGCTCGACCAGGAAGGTCTCGATGATCCGGTGCCGGCGGAGCATCCGGAGCGCGGCGCGCCGGCCGCGGGCGGTGAGCTCGACTCCCTTGTACGGGGCGTGCTCCAGCAGGCCCTGGTCGGCGAGCCGCTTGATCATCCCGCTCACGGACGGTGGGCTCAGCTCGAGGTGCTGGGCGATCTCGCTGGTCGTCGCCGGGCGCCCCTCGCGGGCCAGGTGGTAGATCGCCTTGAGGTAGTCCTCGACGGAGCGGGTGAGCGGCTCGCTGCGAAGGGTGGCGGTCATCGGGGCTGCCGGACGGGGGTGCGTCCAAGTTGGCCGGCGGCCTCGGGCGGGGTCAAGCGCCCGCCGAAGGGATGCTCGAAGCTCAGGTACACGAGGAGGAGCGACTCGGCGTCGGCGCTCGAGCCCACGCCGAAGGTGTACGCCAGCCCGGGCACCACCTGCCGGCCGCCCGGGAGGTTCCAGGCGAAGCGGACGCCGGGATTGAGGAAGGTCTCGTCCCGCGCCGTCGTGGCGCCGGGCCCGGTGACCTCGTCGATCCGCGCCCAGACTCCCTCCACCAGGAAGTTCACCCACGGCGCCGCCAGCCAGACGACGCTTGCTCCCGCCGCGAGATCGAACGCGGTGGCGACACCACCGGCCGGGTTCTCCGACGAGGGCGTGAGGGTGACCGCGGCGTTCAGGTGGGCGGCGAAGCGCGGTCCGAACTGGAGGCTGGCCGGGAGCCCGGCCTGGAAGCCGACGGAGCCGGCCCCGGTCGCGTCGTCGACGTCGCC
Source organism: Gemmatimonadales bacterium (assembly GCA_025924275.1). GTDB lineage: Bacteria > Gemmatimonadota > Gemmatimonadetes > Gemmatimonadales > GWC2-71-9 > JAICEH01. The sequence continues at coordinate 3,928 of JAICEH010000117.1, forward strand.
GGTGGGCAGGAACATCGACAGGCGGGGAGCGATGGCCAGCAGCTCCTCGCCGCCGCCCGCGAGCTGGAAGCGGTAGTGGAGCCCCAGGTCGCCGAGCCCGGAGGCCAGGTCGCCCCCGGCCACCGGGACCGTGTAGCTCAACTGGTGTCGCTGGCTCCAGAGCGGCCACTCCTGGGCGAAGGTGAACTGCCATCCCTCGCCGCCGGTGCCGTAATGCAGGAGGCCCACGTGCTGGACCACGCCCGCCTCCTGGTTGTAGGCCTCCTCGAGCAGAAAGCTGTTGTCCCGAATGGCCTGGGCCCGGACCGCCGCCGGCGCGCCGGCGAGCGCCAGGCCGAGGAGCGCGGCGCGCCTCACGCGGGCACCAGCAGGCCGGTGGCGTACATCACGAGCATCCCGGCCACGAAACCGGCGGCGGTCCGCGGCACCAGTCCGCCGGCTGCACCCGGCACCGTTCCGAGCAGCCGCCAGAGGTTCACCACCACCTGGCCGATGGCGCCGGCCCCGAGCGCGAAGAAGAGCGTCGTCGCCACCGGCGAGGCGCTGAAGCCGCCGATCCACGCCCCGACCACGGTGGGCACCCCGGCCAGGAGCCCGAGCTGCACCAGCTGCCCCAGGCCCGGGCGCTCCCCCGCCAGCGGGCTCACGATGCCCAGGCCCTCGGTGGTGTTGTGCAGGAGGAAGCCGACCACGAGCGAGGTCCCGAGCGCGATCTCGCCGGTGGCGTACGCCCCGCCGATGGCCAGGCCCTCGCCCAGGTTGTGCAGCCCGATGCCGAGCGCGATGAGCTTGGCGAGCCAGAGTCCCGGCGAGGTGCCGGCGGTCCGGCGCGCCGACCCGACCGCCTGGATCCCGAAGGCCGCAGCGAGCACCCCGATCACCACGAGGCCCCCGCCCTGGAACGCGCCGGGTACCCGCCGGGCGGTCTCGATGGCCTCGACCAGGGCGTCGATGCCGAGGAAGGCGAGGAGCCCGACCGTCAGGGCGAGGAAGAAATCCACCGTCTCGCGGCGGAGGGCGCGGAGGAAGGGGAGCCAGAGGAGCCCGAGAAAGACCGGGATGACGCCGGCGTAGATCCCGAGCAGCGCAAACGTGGCCACGTACCGCACGTCCGGGGCAGGCGTCTGCGTGGCCACCGGCACGTCGGCGGCGAAGGTGAGTCCCGTGCTGGTGACCAGCTTCACCACCAGCGGCTCGCCCTCCACCCACGGGTAGGGAATGCGGATCGTGCGCCGACCGAGCCGCGGGATGGTGCGGTCGCCGAGCACCTCGTGCGACCAGGCGGCATCGTCCACCAGCACCTGGGCCACGGTCACCGCCTCGGGGCCGCCGTTCACCGCGACCACCTCCACCCGCCCCGCGGCCGGCAGCGTGATCCGCTCGATGGTGAGCTCCTCGACCGGGGGGAAGGCCTTGCGGAACACGCCCGCCGGCCCGAAGCGGAAGAAGGCCAGGAGCAGGAGCCCGAGGAGGAGGAGGGGACCCAGGCCGAGCAGCCACCGCCGCAGCGGCGCGTCAGGCATTCGGGCCCCGCACGTCGAGGATGCCGGCCCAGCCGAGTTCGGCGAACTCGCTCTGGTGGGCGTGGAACATGAACGGGCCGGTGTGCTTGCAGGTGAACTCGAGGATGGCCCGCTCACCCTGGCCCAGCGTCACGAGGTCGGTCCACTCGAAGTGCTCGAGGTCGCTGCCGGTGCGGTAGAGCCGGAAGAAGTGCCCGTGGAGGTGGAACGAGTTGATCAGGTCGAACTCGGTCAGGTTGACGACGTAGATGCGCACCGCCTCCCCGGCACGCACCGGGATGGGGTGTCGCTGGTAGTGGAACGCCACGGTGTTGACCGCGTAGACCTCGTTCTCGCCGTCGAAGTTGGTGTCGAAGCCGTTCATCACCATCACCAGCTCCTGCGCCGGTGGCCGGCCCTGTTTCGGGTCGATGATGAACGCGCCGTACAGCCCCTTGTGGAGGTGCCGCTTGAGGGGCACGGTATGACAGTGGTAGAGCTGGAGCGCGAAGGGCTCCGCGTCGAACTCGTAGGTGTAGCTCCCGCCCGGCTGCACCATCTCGAACGCCCCGTCCATGTTCGCCGGATGGATGCCGTGGAAGTGGATCGAGTGCGCGTGACTGCCTCGGTTGGTGAAGCGGACGCGCACCCGGTCGCCCTCGGTGCAGCGGAGCGTCGGCCCCGGCACCTGGCCGTTGTAGGTCCACGCCGGGTAGAACACGCCTCCGGCGACTTCGATCTCCCGCTCCTCGGCGACCAGCTCGTACTCCCGCAGCACCTGCCCGGAGGGGAGGCGGGACTCGCGGCCCCAGTCGAAGGCGGTCAGGAAGGCCGTGGGGTCGAAGCCGCCGGGGCGGATGTCGCCCACCGTGGTCATGTCGTGATGCCCGGCGTGCTCCGGCTGGGCGGCGGCCGACCTCCCGAGGAAGAGGGAGCCGGCGCCGGCGGCCAGCCCCGCGGTACCGGCCGCGCCGAGCTTGAGCAGGCCTCGCCGGCTCAGGGGACGATCCATATCGCGTTGTCCTTTCAGGACTTGGTACCGAGGTGGCGAGTGCCTTCGCCCCTCGGCGTCGAGCGCCCGGGGGGACCCCGGGAGAATTAGGATGACCTAATTCTAGGATATGTTCGCCCGAATTTCAAGCGGGGGGGGCCAGCCGGAGGAACGGGGTGAGGATCCGCTCGGTCATCCCCCAGAC
>JAICEH010000118.1 GCA_025924275.1 Gemmatimonadales bacterium
CGGCCCGGGTGCTGCCCGCCCTCGGCGGCCTGCTCGAGGCCGAAGGCCAGCTGGGCCGGCTCGCCGGGGAGCTGGCCGACCGGTACGAGGAAGTCGACCTCCTCTACGCCATCAGCGAGATCCTGGGCCAGACCCTGCGCGTCGAGGAGGCGAGCCGGACCATCCTCCGCGAGGTCGCCACGGTGGTCGGCGCGCGCCGCGGCGCGATCCTCGTCGCGGACGAGGACGGGCGTACCCTCCGGCTCGTCGCCACCCGCGGGACGCCGGGCCCGGTGGCCGAGGTGGTGGCGGTGGACGACCCCGGCGCGGTGGTGGCGCGCGCCTTCCGGGAGCGCCGGACGCTCGACGACGCCGGCGGGGCAGAGGAGGGCGCCACGCTCACGGTGCCCATCTGCTACGCCGCCCCGGGGGCGCCGCTCCGCTGCGTGGGCGTGCTGTCCCTGGCCGACCGCCTCGGGGGCGGGCCCTTCACGCCGGCCGATCGCAAGCTGGTGACCGCGGTCGCGAACCAGGTGGGGGCGGCCATCGAGAACGCCCGGCTCCTGCTGCGCGACCTGCAGCAGCAGCGCGTGCGCCGGGAACTCGAGCTGGCGCACAACCTCCAGCTCCGGCTGCTTCCCTCGCCCGACATCCTCGCGGGCGCGGCCGACGTGGCGGTCCGCTGCCTGCCGGCGGAGACCGTGGGCGGGGACTTCTACACCTTCACCCAGCTGGGCTCCGGCCGGATCGGGGTGATGCTCGGCGACGTCTCGTCCCATGGCTTCAGCGCCGCGCTGGTGATGGCGCTGGTGCTGAGCGCCGCCGGGATCCACGCAGGCGGGGCGTTCACCCCCGACGAGACGCTCGTGGCGATGCTCCGGTCGCTGGAGAACGAGCTCGAGTCCACGGAGATGTACTTCACCATCTTCTACGGCGTGCTGGATCCCTTCGGCCACCGCCTGGTGTACGCCAACGCCGGCCACCCGCACGCCTTCCGCTTTCCCCGCGTGGGCCCGCCGGAGCGGCTCGAGGCCACCGCTGCACCCATCGGCCTGGGCTCGGCCCCGGACATCGGCCGCGGCCGGGTGGCGTGGCAGCCGGGGGCGGACCTCCTCTGCCTCTGGACCGACGGCCTGGTCGAGGCCCGGAGCGAGGCCGGCGAGCCGTTCGGCGAGGAGCGGCTGCTGGCGGAGATCGGGCGGCGCCGGGAGCTGCCGGCGGAGCGGATCGTGAGCGAGGTGGTGGCCCTGGCGGACGCCCACGCCCCCGCGCCGGCGGACGACCGGACCCTGCTGATCCTCCGGGTCTGACCGGGTGGCGCGACCGGACAAGCGCCTCGGCCAGCACTTCCTCGGCGACGTCCGGCTGCTCGGCCGGATCGCCGACGCCCTGGGCGCTGGTCCGGAGGACACGGTGCTCGAGGTCGGGCCGGGCCCCGGCGGGCTCACCGCGGAGCTCGCGGCCCGCGCCGGGCGGGTGGTGGCGCTGGAGAAGGACCGGGCCCTCGCCCAGGCGCTCGCCGGGCGCTGGCCCAACGTCCAGGTCCATCCCGGCGATGCCCTCCGCCTCGACTGGCACGCGCTGGCCGGCGGCCCCTTCCTGGTCGCGGGGAACATCCCCTACAACATCACCTCGCCGCTGGTGGACAAGGCGCTCCTCCCGCCCCGGCCGGCCCGCATCGTCTATCTGGTGCAGCGCGAGGTGGCCGACCGGCTCGCCGCCGAGCCCGGCACCCCGGACTACGGGGCGCTCACCGTGGGCGTGCAGGCGGTGGCGGGAGTGGAGCGCCTCTTTCGCGTGCCGGCCGGCGCATTCCACCCGCCGCCCCGGGTGGACTCGGCCGTCGTCCGGCTGGTTCCCCGCCCGGTGCCGCTCGTGGCCGACGCGGAGGTCGGCGCCTTCCGTCGCACCGTGGTGGGCCTCTTCGGCTTCCGCCGGAAGCAGCTCCAGCGCGGCGTCCGGGAGCTCACCGGGTGGGGCGCGGAGCCGGCGGCGAAGGCGCTCGCGAGGGCCGGCGTGGCGCCCGACCTCCGGCCGGAGGCGCTCGCACCGGCGGACTTCGTCCGGCTCCACCGGGCACTCGTTGACGGGGGATGGAGCCGCGGCTAGCTTTGTGAAAACTTTCACAAAAGCCGATGCGCAAGGTCGCCGAGTCCACCGTCCGCCGTCTCTCGCTCTATCTCCGGTTCCTCGAGGAGTTCGCCGCCCGGGGCGTCGCCACGGTGAGTTCCGGCGAGCTTGCGTCCCGGGGCGGGACGACGTCCGCGCAGGTGCGGAAGGATCTTTCCTTCTTCGGCTCGTTCGGCAAGCGGGGGATGGGCTACGCGGTGCCGGAGATGGTGGCGCAGCTGCGCGAGATCCTCGGCCTCGCGCGGCGCTGGCGCGTGGCCCTGCTTGGCGCGGGGAAGATCGGCAGCGCGCTCATCGAGCACCGCGGCTTCCGGGAGCGCGGCTTCGACATCGTGGCGGTGTTCGACCAGGACCCCCGGAAGATCGGCACGGCGTGGAACGGCCTCACGGTGCAGGACGAGGCCGGACTCGAGGCAGCGCTCCGCCGGGCGCCGGTGGAGATCGCCATCCTCGCCGTGCCGTCCGACGCGGCGCAGGGCCTCGCCGACCGCCTGACGGGCCTGGGGATCGCCGCCATTCTCAACGTGGCGCCGGTCCAGCTCGTCGTCCCGCCCCACGTCGAGGTGCGCACCGTGAGCCTCGCGATGGAGCTCGAGGGACTCAGCTTCGCGCTCACGAACCGGTAGGGCGGGGAACGGGGAACGGGGAACAGGGAACGGGACCAGCCGGCCGGGGCTCCCCGACGGCCCGTTCCCCGCTCCCCGTTCCCCGTTCCCCGTTCCCCGTTCCCCCCGGTTTAGATTCTCCCCCCATGTCCTCCCGCCTGCTCGTCAATTCGGAAGTCGACCGGCTCGAGAGCGTCCTGGTGCACACGCCGGGCTCGGAACTCGAGGCCGTCACCCCGCGCAATCGGGAGGACTTCCTCTACGACGACATCGTGGACCTGGAGATCGCGCAGCGGGAGCACCGCCGGTTCGTGGCGGTGCTGGAGCGCTTCAGCGAGGTGCTCCAGGTCCGCGACCTGCTCGGGGAGGTGCTCGCGAACGACGAGGCGCGCTCGGTCGTCATCACCAAGACGATGGACGTCGTGGCCTCCGAGCCCCTCGCGCAGCGGCTCCAGGCGCTGGCGCCGGAGGAGCTGGTCACGATGATCATCGAGGGGACGGTCGAGTCCATCGGGGCGATCGCGCGATCGGTGAACGAGCCGGTGTACAGCCTGCCGCCGCTCCCCAACCTGTTCTTCCCCCGGGACATCGGGATGGTGGTGGGCGGGCACGTCGTGGTGGGGTCGATGCGGTACGGGGTGCGCTGGACCGAGGAGCTCCTGGTGAAGGCGCTCTTCCGCTTCCACCCGAAGCTCGCCAACGCCGGCATCCTCTACGACGGCTCGGAGGAGCGGCGCGCGGGCTACACCCTCGAGGGCGGCGACGTGCACCGGGTGCGGGACGACCTCCTCGTGGTCGGCTTCAGCGAGCGGTCGAGCGCGGCCGCCCTGGACCAGCTCTGCGACGAGGTGTTCGCCCGCGGCCTCGCCACGGACGTCCTGGTGGTGGTGATGCCCGACACCCAGACGGCGATCCACCTCGACATGATCTTCTCGATGCTGGATCACGGTCTCTGCGCCGTCTATCCGCCCTTCTTCCGCGGACCGGAGCGCCTGGCGGTCCTGCACCGGCGGCGCGGCGAGGCGACGGTGCACGAGCGGGCCGACTTCTTCGGCGCCCTCCGGGAGGTGGGGTTCGGGGTCGAGCCGGTGCTGATCGGGGGGGAGGATCGGGCGAGCCAGGACCGCGAGCAGTGGTCGAGCGCGTGCAACTTCCTCGCGGTGCGCCCGGGCACCGTGATCGGCTACCGGCGGAACGACCAGACCCTGGGCGAGCTGGAGAAGGCGGGCTTCCGGGTCGTGCCGGGCTACGAGCTCCTGGAGGGCGACACCCGTCCGCGGGACGGCGAGCGCACGGTCATCACCATCGAGGGGGGCGAGCTGGTGCGGGGCGGCGGGGGCCCCCGCTGCATGACGCTGCCGCTCCGGCGGGCGACGCCGTGACCGGGATGGCGGTCCCCCCCGCGTCGACGCTGGCCGATCGGGCGCTGGCGCTCCTGGGGGAGGGTCCCCAGCCGGCCGGTGCCCTCGCGCGCCGGGTCCTCGGCCTGGCCGATCCGCCCGACGCCATCGCGGAGCGGCTCGCCGCCGCGCTCCTCGGGGCCGACCCGCGGGTGCGCCAGCTCCCCGACGGCCGTTGGGCGGCGGTGGCCGAGGCGCAGGGGTCTCCCCTCCTGGAGGACTGCGCCTTCGCGGTGGTGGACGTGGAGACGACCGGGATGCGCGCCGCGGACGACGACCGGATCACCGAGATCGCGGTGGTGGTGGTGCAGGGCACCCGGCGCGAGGTGGTGGTGGACACGCTGGTGAACCCCGGCCGGCCCATTCCCCCGGCCATCGTCCACCTCACCGGCATCACCGACGCGATGGTGGCCGCCGCCCCGTCATTCGACGCGGTGGCCGACGCGGTATCGGGCGCGCTGGCCGGGCGGGTCTTCGTCGCGCACAACGCCCGGTTCGACTGGGGGTTCGTGGAACACGGCCTCCGCCGAGCCCGCGGTGTCCTCCTGGCCGGCAGCCGGCTCTGCACCGTCCGCCTGGCGCGCCGACTGGTGCCCGGCCTCCCCTCTGCCGGCCTCGACGAGCTGGTCGAGCGCTTCCAGCTCGAGATGCCGGCGCGCCACCGTGCCGCCGGCGATGCGCTCGCCACGGCGGACCTGCTCGGGCGGCTCCTCGGGCTGGCGCGGGAGCGCGGGGCGCGGACCCTCGCCGATGTCGAGGGGATGATCCGGCCGCGGCGGGTGGCGTGAGCGGGGTCCAGTCCTTCGACGTCGGGTCCCTGCGATGCCATCTGCTCGACGCGGGCCTCCAGCGGCTCGATGGCGGGGCGATGTTCGGCGTGGTGCCGAAGCCGCTCTGGGAGAAGCGCATCGCGCCCGACGGCCGGAACCGGATTCCCCTCGCGATGCGCGTGCTGCTGGTGGAGCACCCCGGCGGCCTCGTCCTGGTGGACACCGGCCTGGGCGACAAGGAGGACGCGAAGTTCCTCGAGATCTACGGGGTCGAGAACGCCGGTGATCCCGGCCCGACCCGGCTCGAGGACGCGCTCCGGTCGCTGGGCCACCGGCCGGCCGACGTCCGCTGGGTGATCAACACCCACCTCCACTTCGACCACGCGGGCGGCAACACGCTGCGGGACGGCCCGTCGGGGGTGCGGCTGGCCTTCCCGGGGGCGGCATACCTGGTCCAGCGGAACGAGCTGGCCTTTGCCCGCCACCCGAACGAGCGGACCCGCGCGAGCTACCTGCCCCCCAACTTCGAGCCGGTGGATGCGGCCGGCCGGTGGAAGCTGCTGGAGGGCGACGGCGAGGTGCTGGCCGGGATCTCGGTCCGGCTCACCCCCGGCCACGTGCCCTGGCACCAGTCGGTGCTGGTCCGGAGCGGCGGGGAGACCCTCTGCTTCCTGGGCGACGTGATGCCGACCCGGCACCACTTCCCGCTCCCCTGGATCATGGGCTACGACCTGGAGCCGCTCCGCACCCTCGAGAGCAAGCGGGCGCTGCTGGAAGAGGCGGGGCGGGAGGGGTGGTGGCTCGCGTTCGAGCACGACCCCGAGGTGGGCCTGGCCCGGGTCGGGCTCGAGGGGGGCCGGCCGGCCCTCCAGGCGGTCCCGCCTCCCCGTCCGGCTTGACCGGCGGCAGGCCGGGCCGCTAGCTTCCCCGCACTTCAAGCGGGGGCGAGACAGCCCCCCACCCCCAGCCCGGCCTCGGCCGGCGCGACCGGGTCCCGATGCCGGCCCTGCGGTGCTGCCGCGGGCCGGCCCACGGACATCGGCGCGAGCGGGTGTCCGTTTTCGTTTGGCCCTTCAGCAGGAGAGTGACGCCTGAGCACCGATCGGGAGAAGAGGACCCGCGTCAACCGGCAGATCCGGATCAGTCCGGTGCGCGTGGTGACGGCGGAAGGCGAGCAGTTGGGCGTGCTGCCCATCGAGGAGGCGCTCGCCGCCGCGCAGGAACGGGGGCTCGACCTGGTCGAGGTCGCGCCGATGGCCCGGCCCCCCGTGGTCAAGATCATGGACTACGGGAAGTTCAAGTTCGAGGAGGCCAAGGCCGCGCGCGCGGCGAAGAAGAAGCAGCACGTCATCCAGCTGAAGGAAGTGAAGTACCGGCCGGGCATCGACGACCACGACTTCGACTTCAAGACCCGCCACGCGCGGGAGTTCCTCACCGAGGGGAACAAGGTCAAGGTCACGATGATGTACCGCGGCCGCCAGTTGGCCCACCCGGAGCTCGGCCGCGCGGTGCTGGATCGGGTCGCCGCGCTGCTCGCCGACATCGGCAAGATCGAAATGGAAGCGAAGCTCGAAGGCCGCAATATGACGATGGTTCTCGCTCCCAAATAAGGGCGGAACGGCGGGACGGCGGGACGGCGGGACGAAACA